>CAJQGO010000212.1 GCA_905477565.1 uncultured Planctomycetota bacterium | reverse complement strand
CATTTCCCCAATTCGGTGCGCCTCCTTGTGGATCAGACACTTCAGGGAGAACAACGTATCCAGGCAGGTTCGAATTCTCACTACCAAGTCCATACGTCACCCATGCACCAATTGCAGGATCGCCACCGAAACGATTCCCACAATTCATCTGATACATGGCCGTCGGATGATTCACACTATCGACCTGACACCCACGAAAGAAACACAGGTCATCTGCCACCCGAGCAAGATGCTGCCAGTTGTCAGCCATCGGTGCGCCACTCTCGCCATGCTGGTGAAACGAAAAGGGGCTCTGGACGTAGTATCGCTTCCCACTTTCCATCGCAGACTTCGTTTCACCACTCCGTGTGAATTCCTGTAGATGTAACTTTTTGAGCGTGGGCTTTGGATCAAACGTGTCGATATGCGAAGGGCCACCAGTCATCGTCAGAAAAATACAATTCTTTGCTTTTGCTGGAATGTGCACTGGTTTGGGAGCAAGTGGCCCAGCGGATTCAGTCGACCTTGCCTCACCAGCAAGGAGCGACGCAAACGCCACACTGCCAAGTGAGGTACCAATGCGGAACATGCTTTCTCGACGATTCATATGTGGCATCAGTAAAAACCTTAATAGACGTATACGAATTCATTCGTGTTTAGAAACACGAGACATATGTCACCAAGTGCCCGCACATGACGATCAACATCATTTGGTTGCAAATCAGATTCGAACTCCTGATTCGCGTACAGAACTTCGTCGTACATGAAGCGTTCACCTGAAAGTTCTTCAACTGCTTCACGTGACGCTGTAAGCGGCACCTTTGAATCCGGCCGAGGCTCAGCAGGCAGACTCCCCTCCACAGAACGCCAACTTTCCAATGCCCGATCAAGCTCTGCTTGCTGGGGCTGACGACATAACACCAATTCATAAACGCGTCGCAACGCCTGCAGATCACGATTTCCAATTTCATCAGAACTCTCATCCCAGGCACGTTGCGCCAGCGCAAGGCTTCGATCGTAGGAATTCTTACTGTTGAAAAGATTTAACGCCTGTGGCGTGACTGTTGATGACTCACGTCGTTCACACGAGAAGTCCGGCGCAGGCGTATTAAAAACCTCAAGCATGGGATGCTTCACACCTCGCAATTTCAAGATGTAAAGACTTCGTCGATGACGCTGCTCGGACTTTGGGTTGGGAACCCATGCAGCTGCGAACGCCCCCATCACCTGACGTGGCTGAAGCGCAACCTCCTCATTGATTTCCGGCCGACAGGGCACTCCACCGACATCACAATTTAACTCTCCTGTAATCGCCAGCATTGAGTCACGCATTTCCTCCGCTGAGAGTCGTCGTGGCTCAAACACGGCGAACGAGCGACCTTCCGGGTCTTGCTCAGCGAACATACCTGGATCTGGATGCGTGGATGATCTGCGATATGCCTCCGAAAGCATAATCGTGCGATGCATGTCTTTTACTGACCAGCTGTTTTCCATGAACGTTGTCGCGAGGTAATCGAGCAGCTTAGGGTGTGTTGGCAAGCCGCCTGTTGAACCAAAGTTATTTGGGTTCCCGGCGATTGGCTTTCCAAAATGCCATTGCCAGATACGGTTGACCATGACTCGCGACACGAGCGGATTATTCGGATCAGTCACCCATTCAGCAAAGGCTTTCCTGCGGCCTTCTGGTGTTTCAGGGATGGCAACTGCGACCTGGTCCTCGAGCACGCTGAGGACTCCCGGCTTCACACGATCACCCTCTGCAAAAGGGTCACCACCGGTTCGAATATACATCTCTTCAAATGTGGCTTTTGCTGTATCTTCCGGGATACGAAGTGGTGCCAACACTTTTATGTATGTTGGCGTTGGACCGCTGTAGACCGAAAGAGCGAAGGGTTTGTATCGATCCAACTCCCATTTCAATCGCTGAAGACCCTTCGTGGCAACACGCTGCATGCCATTTTGTCGAGGTGTAAAGCCAACACGAACAGGAGGAAGATCACTTTGCGCAATCCCCTGCTGCATCAACCCACTTCGTATTTTTTGAAATGCAATATTCTTCTTATTCTTTTTTGCTTTTGAGACCGCCTTCATCCACTTTAATTTAGAATCACGAATCACCTGTTCTCGATCAGGGTCGGCCTTTTCCAATTCAGTATCGAACCACTCAATCGCATTGTGCTGGAGTACAGCCTCCAATTCTGCCAGCGACTCACGGTACCCTTGCTCCATTTTTTCCAGAAACCGTTCCTCTTCAAAACCATCTCGATTTTCAAGAGACAGAAAATCTGCCTGTCGTTCAGCAAGTTGTGTTGTATTGAATATTGCCTGAATGCTGTAGTAATCACGTGTGGGAACTGGATCAAATTTATGATCATGACACTTCGCGCACTGCAGAGAATGCGCAAGAAATGTCTCACCAACACTATTGGTGACATCATCGAGAAATCGCTGACGGGCAACCCGAGGAACTTCCATACTCGTCAGTTCCCACGGCCCTTGCCGAAGAAAACCAACAGCAACAAGATGCTCTGGGTCTTCTGGCGAAATCTCATCACCAGCTATCTGCTCTCTCACGAATCGGTCATACGGTTTGTCGTCTTGAAAGGCTCGGATGACATAATCACGATATCGCCATGCATTCCCGCGTTCAAAATCATTTGCAAACCCAGAGGAATCGGCATAGCGAACGACATCCAGCCAGTGCTGTGCCATACGCTCACCATAATGTGGCGAAGCAAGCAACCGCTCCACAACATCTTGAAATGCCTCTTTGTCCTCACGCGTATCATCGAGGAAGCCGTTCACTTCATCTGGTGTCGGCGGCAAACCGGTGAGATCAAAGGTTGCTCGACGGATTAGATCACGACGAGAAGCAGGCGGCGCAACTTGAAGACCCTTCGGAAGTGCCGCCTGAAGAAAACCATCAATCGGACTCTCATGGGTATCAGGAACAGCAGCTTCCCGAAGTGGCTGATACGCCCAAAGGCCTTCGGGATCATAGTTTCGATTCGTCCAACTATCCGAGAGTCCTCCCGACGTTCGGACACGAACTCCATCTTCTTGTGCCCATTCAGCTTCGTGTTTGGCACGAAGTGCCGCCTGATCTTTTTCCGATGGCCATTCAGCACCACTGACAATCCAATCGTGTAACCAGTCAATTTCTTCACTCGTGAGACTCTCTGACTCTTTCGGTGGCATTGCAGAAAACGCGTCGTCGTTACGAGTGATTGCCAGGTAAACTGAACTGCGATCAGGATGCATTGGAACAACGCCTGGTTCTTCGCTATCACCACCCCTAGCAACCGCCTGCAACGAACGAAGATCAAGACCACCTTCTCTTGCCTCCACATCATCGCCGTGACAGGCAAGACATTTCTCACGCAGAAGCGGTACGATGCGTCGCACGAATAACTGCTCAGACGTCTCGTTTCTTTCGGTGAAAGCCATGCCTGCCGATGCTGGCAACGAAGATTTGGTCGCAGACAGTTCAGTGATATAGCACGCATCACGTGTTGTTACACAAACCATGCGCGATGGTGCAGGCGCAAATGCAATCGACGTCGGCTTGTTGGGCATTTTGATGAGAGCAAGCGTCTCGGCAGAAGGACTCAAGATGACAACGCCACCTTTCGTACAGCACCAAAGCCGTCCTTTTGGATCAAACGCGATCCCATCGTTTCCCATCCCCGTGAACGTCGCAAAGACTTTTCTCTGGCCTAATGCTTTGTTGCTCTCAGTCGGCCACCGATAAAGGTTGTTACTTGCGCTGTCAGTCACGAACAGCCATTTTCCGTCTGGCGACAATGCGATCCCGTTGGGCAGCCTTAAGCCAGTAACGACTTTGCGAAGAGAACTATCTTTGGGATCGAATCGAAAGACAAACTGACCATCGAGTTCCTGCTGTTCTTCGGGCCGTGATCTGAAGAGGTAATTCGGGTCCGTAAACCAGACACTGCCATCTGAATGAACAACACAATCATTAGGGCGATTGAGGCGTTTGCCATTGAATCGATCCGCAAGAATTGCAACACGTTTTCCATCGGCATCCCAGCGGGCGAGTTGTCGCGTCGTTTGTTCGACAACGTAGTAACCGCCTTTGCCGTCTGGCCTGAATGATGTCGCTTCTGGAGAGTCATCTCGCCAGACCGTCAGTCCGTTCGCTTCAGTCCAGCGGTACGCCAGCTGATCGTGGTGGGCGGCGTACATCAGCGTCAGCATGTCATTTCGGATCTCCCATTGCGCTCCTTCGCAGCCAGCGTGTCCACCGCTGAGTTGTTGCCATTGCGAGTTTTCTGCGAACGGAGATTCCCCGCTAATCACTTCGATCGGCAATCTGTTACTGCTGGAAATAGGTGACTGTGCAAGCAGACTTTTCGTGCCAAGGACAAGGGAAAGCGTGAGAGCCAGTACGGTCGACGGAGTGATGCCCCACGTGTCATCGTTCCGGGTGAAATATGAATTCGTATTCATGGCTGGCCCTCCTCGTAGATCGTCAGAATCTCGTCCGGAGTGAGTGCCGCGGAATAGATAGCGAATTCATCGATTCGACCATTCAAGGAACGAATGTCCTTGGCCCAGATCGGGTCCGTCCAATTGCCGAGATCAGCACGCCCAATTCGTAGTTCTGGAATTGAACGGTCCATATTACGACCACCGCTGAACCCAACGGATTGGCCGTTTATGTAGTGAATGACACTCGGCTGCTTTGCACAATCCACCGTTGTTGCCAGAAGGAACCAATTGCCGCTTTGGCTCGCATTCCAGAATTCATTGGAAAAAAACCTGCGGTTCTCAGCTTGAATCTGTTCATTCGTTGCGACTTCCAGACCTGCTGGAGCCGGCGGGACACCAACAGGGCTTGTCGAAAAATGCAACGCTCCTCGAACCGACAGTTGCCAGTGAATTTCGCCAGCATCGTAATGGTCGGTTAGAAACAGTGAATTCAGGCCTCTGTCCAAGGCATCGATGCGAACCCATGCATAAAGAGTCATCGCATCGAATTCGCCCGGAATGTTGAACCGCACGCGGTCGCCTTCGCCACGGAAATCAAGAGCCGGTTTTTCGGACCATCGACCACCGGACACACGAGCACCAACAATGCCGCCATCCAGTTCGCTACCTTTTCCAACGGCCGCTCGATTCGGCAACCGACGTGACGTATCGTCTAATCCTTCAAAGTCATAGTAAGCGATCAGCCGTGGATCTTTCCGTCTTTCGATTGCAGCCGATTTCCATTGGGCGTAGCGCGACTTGCCGAGGCCGTCCGACCTTTCGATAATTGCTGAAATATCAGGGAATGTCCCGAGGTTATCCGATGGAGACTTCGACGCGTTTCCTCCCGCGAGGTGTGCAGTGTCACCTTCAAGAAGGGATAGCTCTTCACCCCGGTGATCAATTGCCCGTACTTCACCGTCGAACACAGTGACACTCGACTTGCCGTTGTCGCCCGCATCGATCCCGAAGCTTGTGCCAAGGTCTTCGAGTCGCACATCCGCTGTTTGAATCTCAAAGCCACGAGCCGCAGGCGGGACATCCGCTCGCACACGACCTCGATGCAGAACAGCCAGCTTTCTGCTCCTCAATTCAATCTCGGCCGGCCCGGACAGCGTAATGGAAGCGCCGCTAAAGAAGTCAACCTGAGCCAGTCCTTCCACCAGAGTCAGCGTGCCGGGCTCAAGTGCGGTGCCTCTGCCAATTCGTTTGCCACGACTTGTTTTCCACACGGCATCCGCTTCGGCGGATATTACTGCGATACTACGCACAGGCTTTGACGGAGGTGAATCCGTCGTGTCAGCAACCTGATTGCCAACCGGCCTGTCCGGCCCAACCAGCATCCATGCCGGTATTATTAGAACCAGAACAGCGGCAGCAATGACCATCGCCTGAGCGACCCGTGGCATGCGAGACCAGTTTGATAGCTGCGACATTCGTTCATCCGGAGGTTCGTCAACAGCACCGTCGGATTCCCGCAGTTCTGCATCAAGCCAGGCCAGCTCTACGTATCGCGAACGCGCGGCGGCATCTGACTCCAGCAATTGCTGCAACTCAGCGAATTCGCTGTCCGAGATGCATCCGTCGAGGTGGGCCAGCGTGAGTTCGTTCAGGTAATGATTATCCATACAAACAGACTCCCGGCCGCCGAGAGATTGCCCGCAGAAATTTCAAAATCTTTGAAATTTCTGCCGCTACGTTGCATCCAGACGCTGCTGAACACACTGGCGGAGCTTCTCACGTATCCGATTGAGCGTCTTATAAAACGCAGTCGCAGATTGACCGACCTCGTCGGCCACTTCACGAATCGTCCGATCACCGGCGTATGCTGCTTGGATCAGGCGCCCTGACCTCTCCGGAAGTGCCTTTATGCATTCCTGCAACGCATTCCGGTAGTCCTCGCTTCGACCGCTGCCGTCTAACTCTTCCGCGGCCCCCGCCAGCAACTCCATGACGTTTTCACGGAAAACATGCCGGTCCCGCGCCACCTTACGCCGGAACTTGAGTACCTCAAATCGCGTGATCACTCGAGCCCACAGCATGAAATCCGAGCCAACATCGAATTCATGCCACTTCCGCCACATCACCAGACTGACCATCTGCATCACATCATCGACCGCGTTCCAATCCAGCCCCATCGACCGAACGAACCCGCGCAGTTCGCGCTCGTGTCCGGCAAACATCTGTACGAACTTTTCCTCGGCGTTCTCGGGCTTTGCATATTCCATCAAAGAATTCCTGGTTTCACGTCAACAACGTACTGTCACTAGTTTTAATGGGCACCCGCTGCGAGTACTACTGAATGTCGATCACGGGCAGTCGTCGGGTAGTTCTTGCTCCCTCCTGGTCACGGTAGTGAATGTCCTTATCTCCACGTTTCTTATTTTGGCTTGGCAACACGCGCTCCCGGTGCGGGCTTTGAAGTTGCGGTTTTAGGATAAGGCATCTTTGCGTCGACCTGATCTCGCCAATCGTGAAGCATCTTTTTCAGCTTTTTAGTGACAGCGAGGTGTGAGTCTGAAAGATCATTCTGCTCACCGATATCATTTTCGAGATCGAAGAGTTGAACAGTCCCATTCTCGTAATACTCAATCAACTTATACCGACCAAAACGAATAGCACCATTAGGACTTTGAAAACCATGATTGCTGTAATGGGGAAAGTGCCAGTAGACGGCCCCTCGATCGTAGTCTTCAGCTTTCAACGCAGGGACAAAACTTTTTCCATCCCGATGTTGATCAGGTAACGCCGGGATGTTCAACATGTCGAGCAGGGTTGGGTAGTAATCCGTTCCTGTCACGATCGCATGTGAAGTTGAATCAGGCTGAGTCTTCCCAGGCCAATACACAATTAACGGCACGCGAATTCCACCTTCGTAGTTCCAACCTTTCGCACCGCGAAGTGGCAGATTAGAGCTTGCGAAGTATTTATCCAAACCCTCGCGAGGCTGACTGATCCCGCGGTACTGGTTTGAAGCGGCCATACCACCGTTATCAGATGTGAAGATGATAATGGTGTTCTTTTCCAGTCCGAGTTCTTTGAGCTTTGCCCGAATTCGACCAAGGCTCTGGTCTGTTGCCTCGACCATTCCAGCAAACTCGATGTTGTCCTGCTTCTGCTTCACCCACCAGACTCGATCACCCTGGTGTGTTTCACTGGTGTCATCTTCTTCAAGATCACGTAACTCATCTTCTGTAATCGCAGGTCCATCCGGATTCGGTTCGAGGATGAAGTCCGGGCCTTCTTGACGGGGCATAGCGGCGAGTTTCTTTTCATACTTTCGAACCAAGTCCTTGCGGCCTTGAATCGGATCGTGAACAGAAAAGTGTTCAAGGTGCACGAAGAACGGCTTGTCTTTATTTCGCTCAATGAAATCGATGGCGGCATCTGTCAG
>CAJQGO010000211.1 GCA_905477565.1 uncultured Planctomycetota bacterium | reverse complement strand
ATCGTGGATGGAAGTCAAAGACCATTGACATTACGTATCCACGATCTGAAGGTGATGCAGGTCTTAGGCCAGCGATTGACCGAATCTGTGCCGAAGCGACTCAGGCAATTCATGACGGATATTCGCTTGTTGTCCTGTCAGATAGAGCCGTCAGTCATGAACGTGTCCCGGTTAGTTCACTCCTCGTGACTGGGGCGGTTCACCACGCACTTGTGAAACAAGAATTGCGGACACGAATAGGTATCGTTCTTGAGTCTGGGGAAGCACGTGAAGTCCATAACTTTTGTCTGCTGACCGGTTACGGTGCGGATGCGATCAATCCGTATCTGGCATTTGAAGCACTTCGTCAGGCACGCGTTGATGGTCTGCTCGAAGAGGAATTCAGCGACGAAAAAATTGTACCGGCCTTCCGCAAAGCGGTCGCCAAGGGCATAAAAAAAGTTATGGGCAAGATGGGTATTTCTACACTTGCGTCATATAAGGGTGCGCAGATTTTTGAAGCAGTCGGTTTAGCCCCAGAAATAATTGAGAAGTGCTTCGTGGGAACGTCAAGCCGGATTTCAGGTGTCGGTTTTGATGTCATTGCTGAAGAGGGAATTCGTCGCCACGAAATCGGTTACCCAACCCGTAGTGATAACGCGTTGTCGACATTGCCCAACGATGGCCAGTTTCATTGGCGAAAAGAAGGGGAAGCCCATGCCTGGAATCCGCACACCATCGCGCAGGTCCAGGTCGCTGCTCGGACGGGGTCGAGGGATGCCTACCGGCAATTTGCAGAGACTGTAAATACAGATGCCCACCGACGGTGTTTTTTAAGAGGACTGCTTCAATTTAAAACTGGTCGAACTCCAGTGCCCATTGAAGAGGTGGAACCAGCTCGGGACATTGTGAAACGATTTTGTACGGGAGCAATGAGCTACGGATCAATCTCTGCAGAGGCTCATGAAACGCTCGCCGTCGCAATGAACGTGTTGGAAGGAAAAAGTAATACAGGGGAGGGTGGTGAAGACCCAGAGCGATTCAAGTGGTACGGCCGCACTGAAGGCGAGCACGAAGAAATGCTTGGAACGCTCGAAAATCTCGATCCGGAAAAAGCCAAGGCGCAGACGAATCAGTATTCGAAGAGGTCGTATATCAAGCAGGTTGCCTCAGGCCGTTTTGGTGTTACGAGCTGGTATTTAACAAATGCAGACGAATTACAAATTAAGATTGCCCAGGGGGCCAAGCCAGGTGAAGGAGGCGAACTCCCAGGTCATAAGGTAAATAAGATTATCGCAGCCACGCGTCACTCAACTCCTGGCGTGGGCCTCATCAGTCCCCCGCCGCATCACGATATCTACTCGATTGAAGACCTCGCTCAACTTATTTTTGACCTGAAGAACTCGAACCCTTCAGCGGCAGTAAGTGTGAAGCTGGTGTCAGAAGTTGGCGTGGGCACAATCGCGGCTGGTGTAGCCAAGGGACATGCCGACAAAATTCTGATTTCGGGAACTGATGGTGGGACTGGTGCTTCACCACTGACGAGTATTAAGTTTGCCGGTCTTCCGTGGGAGCTTGGTATTGCCGAGACACATCAGACATTAGTCATGAATGATCTTCGTAGTCGTGTCAGGCTTGAGACCGATGGTCAGCTGAAAACCGGTAGAGATGTCGTTATTGCAGCGCTACTTGGTGCTGAAGAATATGGATTTGCAACAGCACCACTTATCACGATGGGTTGCATCATGATGAGGAAGTGTCATCTCAACACCTGTCCGGTTGGCATTGCTACGCAGGATCCGGAGCTTCGAAAGAAGTTTTCAGGAAAGCCAGAGCATGTTGTGAACTATCTCTTTCTCGTTGCTGAAGAAGCTCGAGAAATTATGGCCAGCCTTGGTTTTCGTTCCATAAACGAGATGGTTGGCCACGTTGAAGTTCTTGAAATTGATGAGGCGGTTCAGCATTGGAAGGCAAAGGGGCTCGATCTCACCCCGATTCTTACTCCGGCAGCCGGTCCCCATCCAGATACGGTGACTCATTGCACTATTTCACAAAACCATGGTCTTGAAGAGGTCCTCGATAACGAGCTCATCAAAAAGGCTCTGGCGGCTATTCACGAACAAACTCCAGTACGGTTCCCGATGGAAATCGAGAATATTGATCGAGCATTTGGAACGATGCTCAGCCACGAGGTTTCAAAAGCCAACGGTGAAAACGGGCTTCCTGATGACACCATTCACATTGACGTGGTTGGTTCGGCGGGCCAAAGCTTGGGGGCATGGTTGGCACCAGGAGTCACAATTGAACTGGCTGGTGATGCGAATGACTATGTGGGGAAAGGTTTATCAGGTGGTCGAATCATTATTGCACCACCGAAGGGATCAACATTTGTACCTGAAGAGAATATTATCATCGGAAACGTGGCTCTATACGGAGCAACAGCCGGAGAGGCCTATTTCCGCGGCATGGCCGCTGAGCGATTCTGCGTGCGAAATAGTGGTGCCCGCACAGTCGTGGAAGGGGTCGGAGATCATGGTTTGGAGTATATGACTGGTGGACGAGTGGTTATTCTTGGGCCAACAGGTCGTAATCTCGCAGCAGGAATGTCGGGTGGCGTCGCGTTTGTTTACGCTCCTGATCGTGATGTTCTGCGTCTCAATTGCAATTTAGAACTCGTTGAACTTGAGTCAGTAGATTCTGCTGAAGATGTTGCAGAACTAAAGGAACTTATACAGCTGCATGCCGACTACACCGGTTCTACGGTGGCGACAGGCATATTGGAATCATGGGAGCATTCACTCAGTCAGTTTGTGAAAGTCATGCCTCGAGACTACAAGCGAGCACTCACTGAGTTGGCAGCCGAGTCGGAAGTTGCTTCGGCAACGGACTGAAGATAAATCGAAACAAAATAAACTACCATTTGGCATGGCCGGGTCTCATTGGAAGCCGGCAGAAGACGAAAGGAAATCAACCGATGGGAAACCCACGGGGATTTATGACAGTAGACAGACGGACCTATTCCGAACGCGACCCGGTTGAGCGTATCGGAGATTGGAACGAATTCCATCTGGATCTACCTATTGTCCAACTACAAGATCAGGGATCGCGTTGCATGGACTGTGGCGTGCCCTTTTGCCATACCGCTGATCTTATGGCCAACATGGCTGCAGGCTGCCCTGTACGGAATCTGATTCCGGAGTGGAATGACCTTGTGTATCGAGGGCATTGGCATGAAGCGCTCGAGCGTCTACACGAGACAAACAACTTCCCTGAATTCACAGGACGAGTATGTCCTGCACCGTGTGAGGGCTCCTGTGTGCTGGGTATTCACGAACCACCCGTCACGATTAAACAGATCGAATGTTCGATTGTAGATCGTGGATGGGAAGAAGGGTGGATCACTGCATCTCCACCGGTGGAACGAACAGGGAAAAAGGTAGCCGTGGTTGGTTCGGGGCCTGCCGGGCTCTCCTGCGCGGCTCAACTCAATAAGGCCGGTCATCTTGTCACGGTCTTCGAACGAGCAGATCGTATTGGAGG
Organism: uncultured Planctomycetota bacterium; assembly: GCA_905477565.1. GTDB lineage: Bacteria > Planctomycetota > Planctomycetia > Pirellulales > UBA1268 > UBA1268. The sequence goes on along the minus strand of CAJQGO010000211.1, from coordinate 6,995 downwards.
GCTGCTTATGTACGGCATTCCTAATATGAAGCTGGATAAAGAGGCAGTTGTTCAACGAAGAGTCGATCTACTCGCAGAAGAGGGAATCACTTTTAAAACAGGTGTTGAGATCGGGAAAAATATTCCCGCAGCTTCGCTCATGTCAGACTTTGATGCTGTCGTGCTGTGCGTGGGGTCGACGCGTCCAAATGACTTTTTCGCTAAGACACCGGGTCGTGATTTGAACGGTATTCATTTCGCGATGGACTTCCTTACCGCAAATACTCGCAGTCTGCTTGATTCGAAGCATCAGGATAAAAAGTACATAAGTGCAAAAGACAAAGACGTTATTGTGATTGGTGGTGGTGATACAGGCACAGACTGCATTGGCACATCATTACGGCATGGCTGCCGGTCACTTGTCACCTTTGAGATTGTGCCACAGCCACCAGAAGAGCGTGCTGCCAATAACCCATGGCCGCAGTGGCCTAAGATCTTGAGAACAGATTATGGTCATACTGAGGCTGCAGCTCGTTTTGACTATTCAGATGTTCCTGGGAAAACGTTGGCTGGTGATCCACGAGAGTTTTCTGTGCAAACTGTAGAATTTCTCGGTGACGAATCGGGCACGCTTCGGGGTGTAAAAACAATTCGTCTTGACTGGACGAAGCCTCAAAAGAACGGACCACCCTTTAGTGTCGTCGAAGGAAGTGAGCAGGAGTGGCCGTGCCAAATGATACTCCTCGCACTTGGATTCGGTGGTCCTGAAAAGATGATTGCCGAGCAGTTGAATCTTGATTGTGATACGCGAACAAACTTCGCAGCGGAATATGGTCGATATACGACAAACGTAGACGGAGTTTTTGCAGCTGGTGACTGTCGCCGCGGACAGAGCCTTGTCGTCTGGGCAATCAATGAAGGACGTGAAGCTGCCCGAGAGTGTGACCGGTATCTTATGGGGTCAACAAGTCTCCCAAGCGTGGAAGATAAAGAAGCTGTAGGCGTTGCCTCGTAGGTGCTCCTCTATAAAAAAACCGGTCACCTCTGCAGTTACTAGAGTGAGCAGAGATGACCGGATTTGTGGCTACGGAAGTCGGTCTTCGAATTAGATGGCGTCAGCGGCAGTTTCACCTGTTCGAATACGGACTACTTCGGCGAGCTCAGAGACGAAAATCTTGCCATCGCCAACCTGACCAGTTCTGGCTACGGTCATAATCTTGTCGATAACAGTCTGGGCTTCGCCATCGCTGACAACGACTTCAAGCTTGACCTTTGGAAGGAAGTCTACGGAATACTCAGCACCCCGATATGTCTCGGTGTGGCCACGCTGACGGCCGAATCCCCGAACTTCGGTGACAGTCATTCCCTTGATCCCAATTTCATTCAATGCATCTTTGACTTCTTCAAGTTTAAAATGTCGCAGGATTGCTTCGATTTTTTTCATGATCATCCCTTTCTCTACACAGTTTCAAATTACTTCAATGTCGCAGTCCGTCCGGTTCCGCCGCCGTAAGTGTGCGTGTGCCAAAATTGGATCACGGACGTATATAGATGCAAGCAGCGTGCCATTTCATAAAAAAAGAAAGTGCCTTTTTTCTGGCGTATTCTTTTCCATGATGACAATAAATTGTCGCGCAGATGTGACGCCGTATCGAAGGCGATACGTTCTTTGGATCGAATCATTCTGAGTGAATTGAGCTTTCTTCGCAGGAAACTCCGGATTCGCGCAAACGAGGCGCGTATTCATCACATTGATGCGCATGCGAGCTGGAATCATTCAGGTTTACCCTGAGTTCGAATCGCCACGAAAGCGTGACGGATCTATGCTGTGTGATTTTAGAAGTCTGTAGAGGGTGCCGCGAGGAACCTGAGCTTTTTTTGCTGCTGCTGAGACATCACCTCGAACACGTTTCATGAGTTCTTGGAGGTATTGCTGCTCAAATTCAGCAACGCAAGCTGCCTTTTGTGTAAAAAACCCACTCGATTCATGGAACGCTTTTGTAGGATCAGCCGGAACATTCGCATTCTTACCTGCTGCAGCAACGATATCATCTGGAAGGTCGTCTACCCCAATAACATCGTCTGGAGTAAGTGCCATGGCCCGACGAATCACATTTTGAAGTTCTCGGACGTTGCCTGGCCAGGAGTAGTGCCGCAAAACTTGATAGGCATCGGTCGAGAATCGGCCTGTGTCCCGTCCCATTTCTCGTCCTGCTCGGCTGGCAAAAACCTCGGCTAGTAAGCCAATGTCATCGCCACGCTGACGAAGAGGCGGCAGGCCTATTCGAACGACATTGATTCGATAAAAAAGGTCTCTCCGGAATGTGCCATTTTCTACCATCGCATCGATGTCTCGAGATGTTGCTGCAACTATGCGAACATCAATTGGCGTTTCTTTCCGCGCGCCAACCCGCCGAAGACGTCGCTCTTGTAGAACTCGAAGAAGTTTTGCCTGCAGAGAAGGAGGCAGTTCCGCAACCTCATCAAGGAAAAGTGTGCCACCATCTGCTACTTCTATCAGTCCAATACGTCGGGCATCAGCACCGGTAAAAGCCCCCCGTTCGTGTCCGAAGAATTCACTCTCCAATAGATTTTCAGGAATAGCTCCGCAGTCAATCGGGACGAATGGCGCGTCCTTGCGACGACTTCTTTTGTGCACGGCTCGAGCGACAAGTTCTTTTCCCGTGCCGGTTTCCCCTGTAATAAGAATATCGACAGAATTAGCTGCAACGCGTTCAATGAGTGAATAGACAGCCTTCATAGGGGGACTTTCGCCAAGAAAGTCCTCGAATGAATAAGGCCGTTCAATAGCCCGTCTCAATGTTTTTTCAGTAGCACGCTGTCGCGACGCCGTGAGAGTTTCAACGAGAACACTTTCAAGGTCGCGATCAGCATTCTCAACAGGCAGATAGGTTGCTGCACCATGTCGCAGGTAATCACCAACGGCTTCTTCACCGTCTTCATTGCCAATGACAACAATCGGGAGGTCTGGATCGGCTTCAACGAGTAGATCCAATGTTTCAATATTGGTACTGCCACTTCGGATTACGAGGATGGCAAGATCGAACCCATCGTCTTGGGCAATATCGATGTCGTCGGCGACACTCGTTGTATGCCGAACTTCGAGAGGTTGCAGCCGGGCGACAAGCTTGCTGTAGGCAAGGCCATTTGGGCCGGCTGGATCAACGATCACAATGCGTGGCTGACGCACGGCGTGCCGTTTGTTGGAGGAGAAAATGGGTAAATAGTGTCAAGACATGCCATGACCGCTGACTGGCCTGCCCTTCTTCGATAAGTATCACATCGAAGGATAAAGTGTTCAACCGAGGTCGCTCTGGGTCGCTTCGGTGGCCCTGATCGGAGCTTGTGAGGGGCCAATTCCTGCATGGTGGATCGTCTGGTAAAGTGTTTTCGAGTTCCTTTTATTTGAATGAACTCGATGCCCTTACAGACTCATAAGGAGACTTTTCATGCCGCTCGATCCGTATTCCCTGTGTCCCGGCGGAACCGGCAAGAAAATCAAGTTCTGTTGCCACGAACTGCTTGGTGATCTTGAACAGTTGGATCGGTTGGTTGAGGGTGAGCAGATTGAAGCAGCGCTTGAGCAAGTAACCCGTCTCTCGGAAAAACATCCCGGGAAAGCGTGTCTTTTGGCAACGCAGACAAAACTCGAATTAGCAGCAAAGAAGTTTAATGACGCAGCTGTGACGAGCCGGGCTTTTCTTGAAGCGTATCCTGATAATCCTCTTGCGCTTGGTCACGCAGCGGTTGCAGCAGCGCTCATCGACAATATGCAAGAAGCGGCAAACCTGTTTGATCGCTCGCGAGAAGTAACAGGCGATGAGGTGCCAGATGATCTTGTCCGTATTGCAATGACCTTAGTGCAGGTCGCGGCGCAGGTAGGGCAGTTCGGTCTGGCAGAATCGACGATTGAATGGCTTGTAGAAAAGTCACTCGGATCGGAAGAAGAGCGAAATGTTCTCATGGAGGCACTGCTCGCATCAGGCTTGCCGCCGGCGTTACGTATTAAGGTGCCATTCGCGGCAACAAACGAGGATTCACCGTGGCGATTTGAGTTCGATGCAGCACTCAAACATGCGCAGGCATGGCGTCTCTCGAAAGCAATTAAAACGTTCAATAGTCTCAAAGGTGTTGCCGGAGACAGCCCCGAATTGTTCACAAATATCGCGTTGTTATGCGAGCGGGTTGCTCGGCCTCTCGAAGCGGCAGAGGCGTGGCTGAAGGTTGCAGAATTACGTGCGGCAACGCAAGATCCGGCAAGCCATGATGAAGCAGTTGAAGCAACGGGCCGGGCGATTGTTCTGGAAACGCAGGCCAACCCCGAGCGTTCACCGGTCATTCGCTATGAATTACTTCGTGGCCCACTTGAGGGCGATGCTGACCTGCTTGAAGATGCACTCCGAAAAGAGAGTCAATTTGAGTCGATACCTGTTGATCGTTCTCGTTGGGTTTCACGAGGTGCTGTACCTCCGCGTTCGACGTGGCGTGTCTATGAGACCTCCGCTGGTGATGACCAATTGCCGCGATTGCTGGGCAGTCTACTCCTCCATGGAAAGCAGACCGATCGTGAGGCAGAGGTTACGCTCCAAGGATTTGGGCCTGATGTCAAGGAGGCGAAGCCCTTGGTAGAGGCAGCGCTCAAGACAACGCTTGTTGAAGCAGAGCAGCCAGCCGGGATGCCATCAGCCACCCCAATGAATTATCTTGCAAGTAGTCAGTTCCGGATGAATCCCCCGACAGAACCGGCTGCCCCACCTGCATCTGGTGAAGATGCCCCGATCGATAAACTGCTGGCAGAACAGCAGGCACGAGTTGCAGATCGGTTCACTGCTCTTTGGGCAGAGACACCGCTGCCAGAACTGATGGGCAAAACACCAAAGCAAGCTGTTGCAGATGGGAGTGAGTTCTGCCGTCGCGTCGAGGCTCTGGTAAATGACACTGAAGCTACTGATATAATTGCACCAGGCAAAGATATCTGGCCAGAGTTGAGAAAAGTCAGTGGGCTTCCGGTACCTTCAATAATTGAGTCAGCTGAGCCATTAGGAGACGTGCCACCTCAGCGTTGGCTACGTCTGGATTTTCAAAAGGTAACAAACGATCATTTACGTGGTTTGCTCTTAACAGCGGCTGAAATTGGCTACAGCAGGGTGGCAGAACTGGCAGCAGATGCACTATTGAGCCGCCACGATATCACTGATGCTGACCGATGGCAGGCATATGGAGTCCTTGAAGCCCGTGCACGGACCACGAGCCGGCGTCTGGAAATTCTTGAAAAAATCAGGCCACTTGCCGCAGCGTTGAAAGCCGATGAAGGCATGCTCGACGTAGGTGAATTACGGATTCATCTGCAGAGAGGAGATCAGCCGGCACTCCTTAAAGTGCTTGATCGAATACGTCGTGATCACAGTCAAAACCCACGGGTTTCAAATGCAGTGATGCAAGTGTTCGCTGAGGCTGGCATCGATCTTGGTGCAATGGCGGCAGGTGGGGGCGGTGCTCCTGCTGGTGCTCCATCGCCGGCTGGTCCGGCCGCTGCTCCAGCTGCAGAATCTGGGAAACTCTGGACACCTGGCAGTGAGCCTTCGGGTGGCGGAGATGAAAAACCTGCGATCTGGACTCCCTGATAATACGGTCCGGCTATGTTCTCCTCTACTGACACTCTGCTGATGCATCGAGCATGCAAACTTGCTCGTCGTGGGGAAGGGTTCGTTGAGCCAAACCCTATGGTAGGGGCAGTTGTTGCAAAATCTGATGGCACGGTGCTGGGGGAGGGTTGGCACAAACGCTTTGGAAGTCCCCATGCTGAGGTTCATGCGTTGACAATGGCGGGTGAGGCAGCCAGAGACGCCACCCTTTTTGTCACACTTGAGCCATGTTGTCACACGGGAAAAACACCTCCATGTACGGATGCCATTTTACGAGCGGGTCTTCGTCGTGTGGTGGTCGCTGCAACAGATCCTTTTCCGGCAGTTGCAGGAAAAGGTATTTCGATACTCCAGAAGGCTGGCCTGCAGGTCGACGTTGGTTTGTTAGAGCATGAAGCAAAACGTCTTACGGCTCCATTCCGAATGTTGACTATGGCCAAGAGGCCATGGATGATTGCCAAATGGGCAATGACACTCGACGGATACCTCGCTCTCCCGCACGCGGGTACGAACAGTTCAGGAGAGCCCAAGCCAAATCAGTGGATTTCTTCAGAAGTCTCTCGTGCTATTGTTCATGACTTACGTCGACGCGTTGACGCCATCGTCGTTGGTGTACAGACCGCTCTTGTTGATGATCCATTGCTGACGGCGCGACCATCTGGGACGCGGCCCCTTGTGCGAGTTGTGTTAGACCGTCAGGCGCGTCTGCCGGTGGACTCACGTCTTGTTCAAACGGCTCAGGAGCATCCGCTGCTTGTTGCAGTAGGTCCCGACGCTGCGACAGATAAGATAAAGCAATTGCAAGACATGGGCTGTGAAATATGGCACAGTTCAACAGATCAATCGAGCCAAATGCTCATTGAGTTAGTCAAGGAGTTTGGTGTCCGTCAGATGACGAATGTCCTGGTGGAAGGGGGGGCTCGGGTCCTTGAATCGTGCTTTCAGGCTGACATCATTGATGAAGTCTGGGCTTTCCTGGCCCCAAAGCTTCTGGATGCAGACCAACCCTCCCTCCGTCTTCGAGAGATTCTTTCCAAGACTTTTGTCGAGGCAATTGATCAAACCGGTGGAGACCTCTTTGTCCGAGGTCTCCGCCGCCGTGAATTACTTTGCAGGTAAGTCTTCGATGCGATTCTGCCATCGGGTCACCGTGGCATCTTCTTCGATGCTGGTTTTGGCAGTTGCTGATTTAAGGCAACGGACAACATCAAAAATCGTAGCGAGTTGTTCGAGTGCATCCGTGACCTCCTCGGTTTCAGAGTCCGGTCCAATGGTTGAATCGGGGTCGAGTCTGCCCTTCTCCTGCTGCATGCCACCACACCGAATGACGTATGTTGCCCAGGGCTCGAG
>CAJQGO010000210.1 GCA_905477565.1 uncultured Planctomycetota bacterium | reverse complement strand
GGGACACTATACCTAGGCTTTAAATCTCATCGGCTTTACTGGGTCGTGTACTCACTTTTCAATCGCACTTTTTGCCATGTCCAACGTTACTCTTCGAGTGCTCCACGGTGCTGATCGAGGGAAGGTTTACGATGAAGTTTCTACGCCGGTAACAATAGGCCGGGAGGAAGGGAATACAATCCAGCTGAATGACGAGCGAATCAGTCGGTATCATCTGAAACTTCAGGCCGATCACTCAAAGATAGTTTTGACAGATCTAGACAGCACGAACGGAACGAAGGTCAATGGTGAAGAGATTCATGTTCGTATCGTGCGAGATGGTGACATGATAGCCCTCGGGCGATCGGTCTTATTGTTGGGGTCACACAGCGACATAGATCGCCGAATTGCTGATATTGCCTCGAAAATGCCAGCGGATGAACAAGACCGTGCCCGTGCCATGCAAGAGCGGCTTGAGCGTGCCTCAAAGCATCAATCCGATATCATTGAGGACCTTGGTGATGCCAGACTACCACTTCTTCCCGGTGGCCCGCCACCGATTCCCGAACAGTTAAGCCCTGCTCAGTCTGCTGAACTGTGCGAACTCCTTGATTATGCCCAAGCCATACTACGAGAGACGATGGAAGGGGCTGTGATGCGTCCGGGGCATGAGAAGGTTGAAATAGATTTTGCACCTTGGCAAGGTCTGCTTGACTTGCAGGCAAGTCTTGCAGAAATGTTGAGACAGATCGGCGAACCTCCGCCGGACTGAGTGATTGTTTAGGAATACGTTATGTAGTTACCTCCCCTCGCGACGCCCATGGAAGAGCACGCTGATGGAAATAGATACATCCAAATCATTCGCCCATCTCCACTGTCACAGCCATTACAGTTTGCTTGATGGTGCGAGCTCTATTGATCGACTTGTTCATCGTGCGAGTGAACTGGGAATGAATTCCTTGGCCATTACTGACCATGGAAATCTGCACGGAGCCCTTGAGTTTTATAGCAAAGCCAAAAATGTCGGCTTGAACCCAATCATTGGGTACGAGGCATACATCGCCCCTGGTAGCCGTTTTCAAAAAGATGGAGGTAGCCAGAAAGAAGCGAGTTATCACTTAACGCTACTTGCTCAAAACCGCACTGGTTTTGCGAACCTTTTAAAACTAGCAACAAAGGCCTCTCTTGAAGGCTTTTATTTTAAGCCACGAATTGATCGTGAGATTCTCGCAGCTCATTCAGAGGGTTTGGTCTGTCTTTCGGGATGTCTTTCCAGTGAGTTTAGTCGCGCGCTTATTGGATCTTCTCGTGAGCAAAATGAGTCACTTAATCAGGGGCGGAAGGTCGCAAGTTGGTTTCAAAAGATTTTTGGTGATCGTTATTTCATTGAGGTTCAAGACAATGGATTGGATTTGCAGCGTCAGGTCACTGCGGCCGCAATCGATCTCTCGAATGAAATGGGTATCCCACCTGTGGCTACTTGCGACTGTCACTACGTAAATCGTGAAGATGCTGAAGCTCAAGATATCCTGCTTTGTGTTAACACCGGTCGATTTCGAAATGACTCTTCACGTATGAGAATGGATACGACAGAGTTTTATCTAAAGAGTCCTTCCGAAATGTACGACGCATTCACAGACCATGACAGGCAGTGGGTAGACGGTGCAGTTGGGAGGAGTCAGGAAATTGCTGATTCTGTTTCTATAGAGCTTGAGCTCGGGAAACGTCATTTCCCTGGCTTCGACCTTCCGTCAGGAAGAACGGCAGCTGATGAACTGAGGCACCTCTGCCTAGAGGGTTTAAGATCTCGTTATGAAACAGTAGAAAAGCGATGGCGAGAAGCACCGGGTGGTGATCTACATTCTGATGTTTTAGCCCGCTTGGATCGAGAACTCGATGTTATCAATACGCTCGGGTTCGCGAGCTACTTCCTGATTTGCTGGGACTTTGTTCGTCATGCTCGGGAGAAAGGTATTCCCGCTTCAGCAAGGGGGAGTGGCGTCGGTTCACTCGTTGCTTATTCGCTTTACCTTTCTCATGTATGTCCGTTGGAGTATGACCTGCTCTTTGAGCGTTTTCTCGACGTGAGTCGTCTTGAAGCTCCTGATATTGATATCGACTTCTGCAAAGAGAGACGCAGTGAAGTCATTGACTATGTGAAGCAGAAGTATGGAGAAGCAAACGTTGCCCAGATAGGAACGTTTGGCACTCTTGCTGCTCGAGCAGCTATTCGAGACGTCGGCCGGGCGTTAGGTATTTCTATACCTCAGGTAGACAAGATTATTTCGCTTGTGCCAGATCAGCTAGGTATTTCACTGGCAGAGGCCACCGTTCCAGGCTCGCAGTTGGCTGATGCATGTGATGCCGATGCCCAGGTTCAGGAACTAGTGGACCTTGCTAGTCGGATTGAGGGGCTTGCCCGAAATGTCGGCACGCACGCTGCAGCAGTTGTCATTGCGGATCAGCCATTGTCGGAATATGTTCCACTTCAAAGAGTTACTGGAAAAGAAGAGGTCATTACGCAATGGTCAATGGGGGATGTTGAGCGGGCCGGTTTGATGAAAATGGACTTTCTCGGCCTTCGCTACCTCACGATTGTGACCAAGACTCTTGAGATTATTGAGCGAACCCGTGGAGAAAAGCTGGATCCATTAGCGTTTCCTTTGGATGATGCCGATACCTTTGCTCTTCTTTGTCGCGGTGAGACCAAGGGAATCTTTCAGTTGGAAAGTGGTGGTATTCGAGATCTCCTTCAGCGAATGAAACCAGACCATTTTCTGGATATTGTTGCAGTGAATGCGCTCTATCGGCCGGGTCCCCTTGAGGGTGGTATGGTCGATGATTACGT
>CAJQGO010000209.1 GCA_905477565.1 uncultured Planctomycetota bacterium | reverse complement strand
CAATGCCGGCGTTCTCTGCAATCTGTCGCAAGGGTGCCTCGAGTGCACCAAGTACAATATCAACACCGATTTTCTCGTCACCTTTTGCCTGTGAACGTGCCTTCTCTACAGCTTCACGGCAGCGAACAAGTGCCACGCCACCACCCGGAACGATACCTTCCTCAACAGCAGCACGCGTAGCATGAAGGGCGTCTTCGACCCGTGCCTTCTTTTGCTTCATTTCAGCTTCGGTTCCGGCACCTACAGACACGATAGCGACACCACCTGTGAGCTTGGCGAGTCGTTCCTGAAGTTTTTCTCGATCGTATTCGCTTTCAGTAGCTTCCAACTGATTTCGTATTTGTTGGACGCGGGCCTGAACATCCGCGGGCTTTCCTGCCCCTTCCACGATCGTTGTCTCGTCCTTATCGATTGTGATTGTACGAGCTGTTCCAAGGTGAGAGAGTTCAACATTTTCCAGTTTGATGCCGAGATCTTCACTGATCAGTGTGCCGCCAGTCAGGGTGGCTATATCACCAAGCATGGCTTTTCTGCGGTCTCCAAACCCAGGAGCCTTCGCGGCTGAAATGTTCAGGACACCGCGAAGTTTATTTACCACCAATGCTGTCAGGGCATCGCCATCAATATCCTCAGCAATAATCAGGAATGGCTTGCCGGACTGAGCCACTTTCTCAAGGAGTGGAACAAGTTCTCGGAGGTTTGAAATCTTCTTCTCGTGAATCAGGATGAGTGCATCCTCAAATTCACAGATCATTTCGGCTGGTTTATTTATGAAGTAAGGGGAGATATATCCTTTGTCAAATTGCATTCCATCAACAAAGCGAACAGTTGTTTCGGTGGTTTTCCCCTCTTCAACAGTGATCACGCCATCCTTGCCAACCTTTTGAAGTGCCTCAGCGAGCAGGTCACCAATAAATTGATCGTTATTGGCACTAATAGCTCCTACCTGAGCCACTTCTTCAGGACGGCTCACCTGGCGGGAGATCTCCATGAGATGATTCACTGCAGCCGTAACGCCCTTCTCAATCCCTCGACGCACCGCTGTTGGGTTACTTCCGGCAACAATATTCCGAATTCCTTCACGAAAGACCGATCGTGCCAGGACAGTTGCGGTTGTTGTTCCGTCACCAGCCAGATCAGAAGTCTTGGAGGCCACTTCATTCACAAGCTTGGCACCCATGTTTTCAAAGGCATCTTCAAGATCGACTTCCTTACTGACGGTTACCCCATCCTTTGTGACGGTTGGGCCACCAAAGCTTTTGTCAATAATCACATTACGACCGGTTGGTCCCATAGTGACTGCGACAGCATCAGCGAGTTTTTCAACACCCTTTAGAAGTTTTCCACGGGCGTAGTCTTCGAATAGCAATTGCTTGGGCACGACTTATCTCTCCTTCGGTAACCAACCCACTCGGTTGGCCGTTGTTGTAATTTTTTCCGAAACTTATCACAGCGTGACTTGGCATGCTCACGCCAAAGAAAACAGGTGGCTGCACGGGTCAGCCCGCAAAGGAACGATTAATTCAGAACCTTCGCCAAAATGTCACCCTCACGCAGGATTTTGACATCGTGGCCATCGACCTCAATGTCATTCCCTGAATATTTTCCATAAATGACCTCGTCGCCTAGTGCAACCAACAGACTTGCACGCTGGCCACTTTCAAGCAGGCGACCAGGACCAACGGCAACGACATGTCCTCGCTGAGGTTTTTCCTGTGCCGAGTCTGGTAGCACGATCCCCCCAGATGTCCGTTCTTCTGCTTCAACAGGCTCGACAACAATTCTGTCATCAAGCGGATGAATTTTAAGTTTTTTTGCAGCCATTTTTCACTCCAAAGTTGTTATCCGCGAAAGTAAACGTTTTCGGGGGCTCACTAGATAAACCCCTCAGATTTGGTCATTTCTCAGTGATTACATCATGCCGGGCATGCCACCCATGCCGCCCATACCGGGCATGCCACCCATGCCGGGCATGCCGCCACCCATGCCGCCCATACCACCCATGCCGTGGTCATGGCCTTCTGGTTCTGGTTCTTCTTCTGAAGGAATCTCTGTAATCAGAGATTCCGTTGTCAAAAGCAGAGCCGCAACACTTGCCGCGTTTTGTAGGGCCGTACGGACAACTTTTGCAGGGTCAATAACGCCAGCACTGACGAGATCACAGTAGTCCCCTTTATCAGCGTCATACCCGTCATGTTTGCCCTTTAACTGACGAACTCGGTTGACGACAACTGATCCATCAAGTCCGGCATTGTTGGCAATCGCCTCGAGAGGGTAGTGCAGTGCATTCTTGACGATGGAAGCCCCATGTTTTTCATCACCCTTCAGATCGAGTTTCTCAATAGCCTTTTCGCCGCGAAGAAGAGCGACACCACCTCCGGGCACAACCCCTTCAGCGAGAGCAGCTTGAGTTGCGCTCTTTGCATCGTCAATAAGGGCTTTCCGTTCTTTCATTTCAGTTTCGGTAGCTGCCCCAACATTAATCTCGGCTACTCCACCAGCGATCTTCGCGAGCCGCTCCTGTAATTTTTCACGATCATATTCGCTCGTTGTCGCTTCGATCTCAGCTCGAATTTGTGCTGCACGACTATTGATAGCGTCTTTGGTACCACCCCCGCTGATAATTGTCGTATTCTCAGCACCGATGATAACCTTCTTAGCTTTGCCAAGATCTGTAATTTGAACTGCATCAAGTGCAATCCCAAGATCCTTGAAAATTGCTTCTCCACCGGTAAGGACCGCAATGTCACCCATCATCGCCTTCCGGCGATCACCGTACCCGGGAGCTTTGACCGCGACAGTCTGAACAATACCTCGCAGTTTGTTGACTACGAGGGTCGCAAGTGCCTCCCCATCGACATCCTCGGCAATCATGACCAACGGCTTGCCAGCCTTGCTAATTGCTTCGAGGAGAGGAACGAGGTTCTTGGCACTCGAAATCTTGTCTTCAAAAATAAGAATGTAGGGATTTTCAAATTCACAAATCTGGGCATCTGCATCGGTGACAAAATGTGGCGAGAGAAACCCTCGGTCAAACTGCATTCCTTCAACAACGTTGACGAATGTTTCAGCTTGTTTGCCTTCTTCGACTGTGATAACGCCGTCCTTGCCCACCTTAAGAATCGCTTCGGCGAGCACGTTCCCGATTGTTGGGTCGTTATTCCCAGCAATAGTGGCAATCTGCATCAGTTCCTTTTTATTTTTCTCATTAATTGAGGACGCCAGACTCAGGATTGATTTTGTAACAGCCTCAACTGCTTTGTGAATGCCACGGGCAAGTGCCATTGCATCAGCACCAGCGGCAATCATTTTGAGCCCTTCTCGAAAGATTGCTTCAGAAAGGACAGTTGCAGTTGTGGTTCCATCACCTGCAACATCATTCGTCTTGCTTGCAGCCTCTTTGACAAGCTGAGCGCCAAGATTCTCGAATGAGTCATCTAATTCGATGTCTTCAGCGACAGTGACGCCATCTTTTGTCACCTTTGGTGAACCCCACCCTTTATCGAGAACAGCGTTTCTACCCCGCGGCCCAAGCGTACTTTTGACAGCTCGCGCGAGTTTGGAAACACCAGCAAGTAGAGGCTTACGGGCCTCATCCTCGAACACCATTTGCTTTGCCACAAGAAGCTCCTTCAAAAGCGTACTCAACGGACCTCGCGGTCATGCAGTGGGCTGTTCTGGCAGCCACACCATTCTTTAGCGATACAGGATGCAACCTTTGTGCCGGATCGGGCCAACTCTCGAATTTTTTTTAAAAACCCTAAATTCCACGCTTTTCTGACAGTGGTCCACAAGCAAGCCAAGAATGGTTCCCACAAATGGGTATCGAATGTGCCTTTTTGGCAGGTGTCGCCCGAGTCTTCGAAACCCGGTGCTGTCGACATTTACTTGGGAGACCAGTCAATATCACCCACGAGACCGCGACAGAAGCCGGCAAGGAGATCGGCGGTTTTATCCGCGTCATCCAGTGAGACAGTCTCGACAGCAGAATGCATGTACCGATTGGGAACACTCACAAGGCCCGTTGCCACCCCGTCCCGGGTGACTTGCAGCGCATTGGCGTCAGTCGGGGTCGCTCGACCAAATGCGGAAAGCTGAATGGGAATGTCACCTTTTTTTCCGGCGTTTAGAAGGCGTTCTACCACGTGCGGATGCATATTTGGGCCCCTATAGACAACAGGTCCCTTGCCGAGTGAAATATCGCCTTCGGTTTTTTTGTCAATTGTTGGGCAGTCGGTTGCGTGTGTTACATCAACCGCAATCGCAACATGAGGGTCAACTCGATGGCAGCTTGTTTTTGCACCGCGAAGCCCAATTTCTTCCTGGACGGTCGATGAAACAGACAAAGAGCAGGGGAGTGGGCCAGCCTTGACAGCCCTTCGAAATGCTTCGAGTACAACCCAGAGACCAATTTTGTCATCCATAGCAACTGACGAAGCAAGGCCATTTCGAAGCGGCTGATATTTTAGTGCGAAGGTGGCGGAGTCACCGATTCGAACTACCTTTTCAGCATCTTCCTTGGAATCTGCACCGATATCAATCCAAAGATCTTTCATCTTCGGAAC
>CAJQGO010000208.1 GCA_905477565.1 uncultured Planctomycetota bacterium | reverse complement strand
GCTTTTTGAAAGCGCGGCAGTATCGATGCCAATACCGCAGCAGAGGTCGGCCATAACACTTTGATCTTTGAATCGTTTTGCCTTGTGGACTGCTACATCCCAGGTTGTGGCCTGCTCCAGTCCTGTGCGAGTGAGCCATAGTTCATCGGCATGGGGCAATCGTTCGTGTCCGCGTTGGCGAGCCTCGTAGAGAGCGACAGCTTCTCGTACAAGTTCAGCAGGAAATTCCTTGCGAAGTTTTTTCTGGTTGACCCTCTCCTCGGGCGAGGAATTAGAAACGGCTTGTAGTAACTGCGGGTGGGAACGAAGCTGCTCAAGGAGTTCGAGTGCCGTCTGTTCTGAATCATCTGTCGGGCTCGATGCTGATTCCATGGTTCCTGTCTTCGCGAACGCTGTGAGAATCGTTTACGGAAATCAGAGTCTCGGATTGATTGTCACAGAGGGTTTACTGGAGCGAGTTCTGCGAGTGACTCAAGCCAGACAACAGCCTTTGCGGCAAGCTTTTCTCGGTCAAGAGACGTCTCAGCAAGTTTTCGAGATGCTTGCCGAAAGCGAGCTATCTGTTGCGGGTTAGTTGCCAATGGGGCAATAGCAGCAGCAAGTGCCTCTGGCTGAGAGTTCGTGAGAACCCCCGCATCTGCTCTGAGCACCATATCTGCAAGTTCACCATTATGAGTGAGAAGCAACACAAGGCCAGCGGCAGCGTAATCACTGGTCTCCACTGGAAGTGGGAAGTGGTTGAGTCGGCCAGGGAGCACAAGAGCAGCGTGGCATTCAGAAAGAATGCCGACATACCGACTGCGATCGACCCGACCGTGGCATTGAATGGAACAGGAACCTGTCAAAAGAGGTGCAGCTGTTTCTAGGCGAGGCATCCATCGGCCGCCGCCGACCACGTGGAAAACAGCATTGATACTTTTGTCACTCAGTGCACGAGCGAGGTCAGTCAGTAAAAAGATATCGGACTTCTGATCGATGTCACCGGCTACGGCGATTGCGAGCTGATTCTGCCCATTGTCTAGTGGTTGAATCTGCTCGTGACGTGCGTGTGGGACATGGTCAATAAAGTGGGGAGGGCGAGGGTAATCCTGCAGGTAGGCACCGGTTGGAATAACTTCGATAGGCGGTGGAGAAGGTGTCGCCTTGAGAACAGCATCCTTGGTGGTTTGTGATCCAGCGAGAATGGCGTCCACCGACTGTAGTGAATCTTTTTGTTTTCGAGCGATAATTGGAAATGTTATGGATGCCAATAAATGAGCGAACCATTGTGGTCCAGGGATCATCGGCCGTAATGGCTCCGGCCACCATTCATCCACATCGAGCAGAAGTTCGGCATCTAATTTTTTTGCGAGACGAACTGCCGCGTCAACGGTACTGGAAGGCGGGAGTGTTGCAATGAGAAGATCCGGACGTGCCAGATCTCCACTGGCGAGGCCCTCGATAGCTTGTTTCTCGAATCCACGAGCAAATTTACGATGGCTTGCAAAGCGACCAAGAGAAAAATAGGAGTTGTATCCACGTGACGGGATGAGGCGGACACTGAACCCTTCCTCTTCAACAATTTTAAGGGGTGGTGTTCGCTTGATTCGTCTTGCGTGACTGAAGCCACTTGTCCACCAGATGACATCGTGACCAGCAGCGACAAATGCTCTGGCCATTGCCCATGTACGGGATGGGAGGAGACCTTCACCGGGAATTGCCGAGAGCGGGTCAACAAGCCAGACAATTTTCCGATCCCTGAGTTGTTGCTCTGGTAACCACGGTTCAACTTCCACGGAATGGTCGATGTAGCTGGAGTCGTTGCGTCTATAATTGCCGCGGCGAGAGTTTCTCCCTCGATAGTTGGTACGGCGATAGTTGCGTCGAGGGTTGCGTGGATGGTGGTTACGATGAGGCATCGAGAAATCGTAACAGACTCGTGAGAAAGTCGATGCCGTTGGCTAAAACGGCGGGTTTTTTATGCATTTTTAGAGAAAAATCGGTGGTAAGCCTGTCGGCGGCGTTTTTTTTGATTGTTTTCAGCTTAAATCCGTGACTTTTTTGTGCCGATGACCCATAATAGGAAATGGTGCAACGGGTCTTAAACCCGAATGTGCCTCATCGGGCCGCTGTCAGGGGCTGGCCCGATGTTTTCGAGGCGTTCCATGTTCATGAGTCCATTCGTCGTGTCTGACCGAAAAGGTCTGCTGCACTGGCGAAATTCTGAATGTTTTTGGCTTCTAACTGGTGTGCAGATACCGGTCATGCGGGATACACTCCCCTCTGGAAAAGCTGAATTTTTGTCAGGGTATGATTGTGTTGGGGGCCTGTCCCTCGATCTGCCGTTCACGAAAACGCGGAGAAGAGTCTCCCGGTTTGTGAATTGGTCAACAATTAGTCTCCTCGGCGGAACCACCGGGAACGGATAAAACTATGAGCCAAACGTCTTCTCCTGAAATTACACAAATTGAGAAGTTGTTGAAGGTAGCGTTCGACAACCATGCCACTGAACTGCGGTTATCTGGTGGTGTGCCTCCGATGCTACGCATTGGTGAG
>CAJQGO010000207.1 GCA_905477565.1 uncultured Planctomycetota bacterium | reverse complement strand
GACAATGCTTGGAAAGACCATCTACTCGCGATGGATCACCTGAGAAGTAGCGTTGGTCTTCGTGGATATGCTCAGGTTGACCCGAAGGTTGAATATAAACGCGAGGGTATGCGAACATTCGATCTCATGTGGAGCGGTATTGATGAACGTGTCATTGATATCGTCTACCGAATTGAACAGGTCGAAGAAGATGCTCTTCGAAGCACTTGGCGGGAAACAGCCGCTATCCATGAAGACACGCCTTCTGCCTCACAATTTGAAGAGCCTGAAAGACAGATGGCAGATGGCAGCGAATCTGGCCCGATCCAGCCGATTCGTAATAGTGGCCAAAAGGTCGGAAGAAACGATCCATGCCCCTGCGGTAGCGGCAAAAAGTACAAAAACTGTTGTGCCCGTTCCGCGAGTGCGTCCGCGGGCTGACTAGGTGAGGTGTAGTGATAGCCCTAAACCTGCTCTATCTGCTGGTGGGTATCGCTGCCTTGCCTTGGGTTCTTTGGCGAAGGCTTTCGGGCAAACGGCCTGTTGCCGCAATTCGAGAACGGCTCACTGGGCGAGTCCGTGTGGCCGATTGCCCGAAGAACCATTGCCGAATCTGGTTGCACGGCGTAAGCGTCGGAGAAGTACAACTTATCCGGCCCCTTGTGAATGAACTGCAGAATCAAGCTGAACTAAGGAATCAACTCATTGATTGTGTCGTCTCAAGTTCGACAACAACCGGACTTGAGGTCGCGACCAAAACCCATGAGCAAGACCATGTTTTCCCGTGCCCACTAGACGTCAGTTGGGCAATCAAACAGACCCTCAATCGAGTACGGCCGGATGTGCTTGTCCTTGCTGAATTGGAGATCTGGCCCAACCTGTTACGACTAGCAGAAGAATGCAAAATTCCTGTTGTAGTTGTGAATGGCCGCATGAGTGAGCGGAGTTACCAAGGCTATAAGCGACTTGGACGCATCGCAGCGTTCATGGTCCAGCGGATATCACTTGTGTTGTCTCGTTCCCAAGAGGATTCAGATCGCTTCACGGACCTTGGGGCTCCACGCGTGGAAACCATTGGCTCATTAAAGTTTGATGGCATTCACGGCGATGAACACGATAGTGAAATCCGGCAGCTCAGAACAATTACTGGTATCGACAGAGATGACCTAGTCTTTATTGCAGGAAGCACTCAGGAGCCAGAAGAATCACTCGCCGTTGAAACATTCTTGCAACAACAGAAAGTACACCCTGGCCTTAAACTCATTCTTGTTCCTCGGCACGTTGAACGAACACGCGAGATTGCTACTTGGTTAACACTTCGTTTGCAGCAGCCCGACGCTTGCCACATACCCTGGTATTTCCGAAGCAGGCTCACCGACCAAGGAAGCCAGCTATCGCAGAAGTCCTTTATTCTTCTTGTGGATGTGACTGGTGAACTCGCAGCCTGGTGGGGCCTTGCAACCGTGGCCTTTGTTGGCGGTAGCCTTGATGGGCTCCGTGGCGGCCAAAATATGCTCGAGCCTGCTGCATACGGAGCCGCCGTCTGTTTCGGGCCATACACAAAAAACTTCCGTACCGAAGTATCCGAACTCCTCGGAGCAGAGGCTGCTATTGTTGTTCACAACGGGGTAGAACTTACTAGATTTGTCACGCAGTGCCTTATCGATCCAGTGTTTTCCAAAAAGATTGGCCTATGCGCGAAGAAACTTATTGAAAAAAACCAAGGCGGCACCAAACTGACTGCCTCAAGGATTTTAGACTTCCTTCCCGTAATTTGATCCTCACGGTTGTCTGTTTGGCCCAAAACCCCGATACTAAATTTCCTATAGAATACGACTCGGCGATAATCATTCGCCTTTTCCTTTAACTGCAAGAGGCATCCAAAGTGGCTAGTGGCAAGTATCTTTTCACGAGTGAATCGGTCAGCATGGGACATCCGGATAAACTTTCGGATCAAATTTCGGACGGAGTCCTCGACGCCTTCCTCGCCCAAGATCCAAACAGTCGTGTTGCTTGTGAAACGCTGGTTACAACGGGCCTTGCAGTTATTGCTGGTGAAATTACGTCTCGAGGTACGATTGACTACCAACAGGTTGTTCGTGATGTCATCCGGGAAGTTGGCTACACAGATGATGAAATGGGGATTGCTGCAGACACCTGCTCGGTACTCGTTGCAGTTGGCAAACAGAGTGGTGATATTGCCATGGGTGTCAATGAGGACACGGATAAAGGCAAAGACATCGGAGCTGGCGACCAAGGACTGATGTTTGGTTATGCCTGCAACGACACACCTGAATTAATGCCGCTGCCAATTGCTTTGTCGCATCGTATTTTGAATCGTTTAGCTGATGCTCGTCTTGGTGGAGACGTAGATTGGCTCCGGCCTGACTCGAAAAGTCAGGTAACCGTTGAATACGACGGCGACAAACCAATACGAATTGACACCATCGTTGTCTCTACGCAACATGCCCCGCATGTATCCAACGAAGAGATTCAAACATACATTATTGAAAATATCATAAAGCCAGAACTTCCAGGCGACCTAGACACCAGTGATATTACGTATCACATCAACCCAACTGGTCGTTTTGTTGTTGGCGGCCCTCACGGGGACGCCGGCTTGACCGGTAGAAAAATTATTGTTGACACCTACGGTGGATGGGGTCGCCACGGTGGTGGTGCATTTTCTGGAAAAGACCCGACGAAAGTTGATCGCAGCGCTGCTTATATGGCCCGCTACGTTGCAAAAAATATTGTTGCAGCAGGACTCGCAGACCGATGCGAATTGCAATTGGCATATGCAATTGGTGTCACAGAACCTGTTAGCGTTCACATTGATACCGCTGGAAGCGGAAAAGTTGATGATGAACGACTATGCGCACTCATTCGAGAACATTTCCCTCTGACGCCTCGTGGCATTATCGAGCACCTCGACCTCAGAAGACCAATCTTCCGTCGAACTGCTGCAGGTGGACATTTTGGACGAGACGAGTTTCCTTGGGAAAAAACTGATAAAGCAAGTGCTTTGGCAGACGCTGCCTCCTCGGCAGCTGCAGCAAGCTGAAGCATGTAGTCCTGTTAGAAAACGACACTCACGAACAGAAGCAGTACTACTCGTTGCTTAAGGGCATGCGGACAGCACCTAACATCAACACTGCCTTTGAGTGAGTCATGGGCATCTAAGGGAAAAGAATTGGCGATCGGTTCATAAATCAGAGACGCATTCATGCTTCCTGCTTCACAAGACGTACGATCGGACAGATTTGCGACAGGTGAGAGTTCGTGCCCCGACTTCCAGAAGTTTGCAACCAATGCTGTAAGCTACCTTGCTGCTGGCACATCGTTTTTTATTGCGATTATCATTCTTTCCCGCCGCATAGCCGGCGGACTTACATCTCAACCATCTATTTCTGTGCTATTCCTTGCAGCACTCGTTGGGGGTGGTCTCACTGCCGCTGCAAACAACGCATGGCCAAAATGGCTCCCTGCCTTTCGCTGGTTGGTGATAACGACTCGTTGCAGTGTTCTCGTTACACTCCTATCGCTTGGAATTTGGCTCCCTCTTCTTACTTCTACCACGTTCGCAACAATTGCTCTTGCGGGAGCTCTTGTATTCCTGCCATCTCATCGTTCACACGACGGAGAACTGGCCCGTGTGTCGTTGACACCATACTGGACAGCAGTGATTGATTTACAACAAAGTGTTCGACAAAACATACTCAATATTTACGACTTGAACAAGCCGACTCAG
>CAJQGO010000206.1 GCA_905477565.1 uncultured Planctomycetota bacterium | reverse complement strand
GTTCCACTCCAGACTCTTGAAAAAGCTCACCGGAGCGTTGCACCAGAATTTCTCGCTGCGATCAGAAGAGTGCGGGAGCGAGTCAAGAATTTCCAGGAGAAGATTCTGCCATCTGATGTATGTATTCAGTTAAGTGGCGGAGGGAGCCTGCGGCAGCGGTACCTTCCACTTGATCGAGTCGGTGTATGTGTACCTGGTGGCGCGGCAGCCTATCCATCAACACTTCTCATGACTGTGGTACCGGCTCAGGTAGCAGGTGTTCCTGAAATTGTTGTCGTTGCTCCACCAACAAAGTTTGGCTCAGAAAATGAGCATGTGCTTGCGACGTGCCACGAATTAGGTGTTTCTACTGTCCTTCGGGTAGGTGGTGCTCAGGCGGTTGCTGCAATGGCCTATGGTGTCGAAAATCTTAAACGAGTTGACATCGTCGTTGGCCCAGGGAATCTGTTTGTTGCTTTGGCGAAAGAATTCGTTTACGGGGATGTTGCAATTGATTCAATTGCCGGCCCAAGTGAAATAGTTGTTGTTGCCGATGAGAACGGAAACGCTGAAACAATCTCTGCTGATATGCTGGCCCAAGCAGAGCATTCGCCCGGATCAGCCATTCTGTTGACTGCAAGTAAGTCACTCGCAGATGAAGTCGAGTCGGTGCTCTCAAGAAGGTTGGAAACTCTTGAACGGGCTGAATTGACTCAGGACAGTCTTAAGCGATTTGGGGCCATAGTCATTACTCGAAATAATGAAGAATCGGCGGAGCTTGCTGATGAACTTGCTGCCGAGCATCTCTCGATTGATACTCAGGATCCCGAGGCGACACTTAAGACCATACGGCATGCTGGTGCGGCATTCCTTGGGCCGCACAGTCCGGTTGCTGCAGGTGACTATGCAGCGGGGCCGTCTCATGTGCTGCCAACAGGCGGTACAGCGAGATTTGCTGCGGGTTTATCGGCAAATCATTTTCTCCGGAGTGGGAGTGTGATTGCGTTGGCAGAAGCTGATCTGGCTGAAATGGCCGATGATATTCAGCTTCTTGCCGAAACGGAAGGCCTGACGGCCCATCGCCGGAGTGTTGAAACACGACTGGGGCATTGAAAACAGGTCAGTGTTCCTGTCGAAGGGGTTGAGCCGGTGGTACTGAACGTACCGTCGTATTTCTGGGCTACACTTACAGGGTGCAGTTGTGTTCATGACATTATGTTGAGTTTTTCGTATGGCGATATCATCTTCCCAACAAGATTCACGTCCTCTTGTGCGGCAGGAAATTGCAGCAATAGCTGGATATATTCCTGGAGAGCAACCACAGGATGCCGGCTGGACAAAACTCAACACGAATGAGAACCCGTATAGTCCGTCCGTAAATGTTTCGAAAGCAATTGCTACTGCTTGCGAAGGTCGATCCCTTGCGAAGTACCCGGACCCTTTCGCCAATCAGTTTAGGACGCAGGCCGCAGACGTATTGGGAGTCCGCCCCGATATGATCCTCTGCGGGAACGGGAGTGACGATCTCCTTACCATCCTGGTTCGCTGCTATGTTGGAGCAGGGGATGCAATGAGAGTCCCTACGCCAAGCTATATTCTTTATCAAACGCTCGCAGATATTCAGGGAGTTCTATGCGACAAGGTGGCTTTTACCGATAAGTGGCTGTTGCCCGAATCCTTCACGTCGCCGAATACGTTGACGGGCGAGCCTGTCAGGCTTGTAGTTATCCCCAATCCCAACAGTCCGTCAGGGACGTTGCTGCCACCAGAGCAACTTCTTGAACTTGCGGAACAGCTGCCATGTCCGCTTGTGGTTGATGAGGCTTACGGTGATTTTAGTGAGAGCAACTGTCTTGATCTGGTCGAGCAAAGTGACCGAATCATTGTCACACGATCGATGAGCAAGTCCTATGCGTTGGCAGGAATCCGTTTCGGGTTCGCCGTCGCTCAACCTGCCGTGATCGAACAACTCGCAAAAGTAAAAGACTCATACAATTGTGATGCGATAGCAATTGCAGCGGCGACCGCTGCAATTGCCGATCAGGATTGGTTGATGAAAAATCAGAGTTCAATCAGGGCAACACGAGCACGACTTGTCACCCAACTTCGGCAATTTGGTTTTTCGGTGGTTGATAGCCAGGCGAATTTTGTCTGGTGCACCCACCCGGAATTTTCACATAAAGAGATTTACGAGTCCCTCAGGGAGAGGTCAATTCTGATTCGTTTTATGGCCTACAGTGGCTGGGGTGATGGCTTGAGAATTACAGTGGGTACTGATGCAGAGATAGACGTATTGCTCGGCGCCATAGAGAGCATCATGCAAGAAAAAAAACAGTAAGGAGTGTTACACGTGGGACGAACTGCCACAGTTGCGAGAGAAACGACCGAGACAAAGATTGCGTTAGCTGTTGATATTGATGGCACAGGCCAGGCAACAATTCATACCGGCATTGGTTTTTTTGATCACATGCTGACTCTGTTGGCAGGTCACTCACTCTTCGATTTGTCTATTCAGTGCGAGGGAGACGTTCATGTTGATGGACATCATACCGTTGAGGACGTTGGGCGGGCGTTAGGCGTTGCGGTCAAGGATTGTCTTGGTGATCGCCATGGCATTCGCCGCTATGGTCATTCGGTCCTGCCGATGGATGAATCTCTTGTGACCGCTGCAGTTGACCTTGGTGGTCGGGCAGCAACAGTACTTGCGGTTGAGTATCCCGTTCCGGCGATTGGGGTGTTCGACGTTCAACTTGTTGAAGTCTTTTGGGAAAGCTTTGCTGCAACAGCTGGAGCGAATGTGCACGCTGTGCTTCATCATGGGAGCAATGCGCATCACATCGCCGAGGCAGTTTTCAAAGCAACAGCTCGAAGTATCAGGATGGCCGTTGAGCAGGATCCACGTCAGCCAGGCGTGCCGAGTACAAAGGGCGTTTTGACGGATAAATAAAACTGTGGTGGTGTGAAAATCTTTTTCTCACCACCACAGTTCGTTTGTCTTCAGGAGTTGAGGCACCAGCTTTTAGAATACCGGGCCACAAATACTTAAGGGCGAGCTACTCGTTGACGAATGTCTCGAGAAAACGAGCAAGGCTATGGAAGTCACAGCCCGGCTCGACATACCGAACAACAGTCACGAGCGTCTTCGGGTCGACCAGTTCCTCGAATGGGACGTAATTGAGTTCCAGTTGGCCGGAAACACTCACCATGACACCATTGAGGCCGCGTTCAGCAAGAGCACGGTACCCGCCAACACCGAGTTGGCTGCCGAGCATGACGTCGAATGCATGCGGTTTGGAACACCGTGCTTCATAGCCAAGTTGCAGCCCAACAACCTTCCGGCTGCGTCCAGTTTGTCGCTCGTATTCATCACCTACGAGTTTGGCAAACATCTTGCCGAGTTGAATCTGAGAAATCGTTATATGGCCGTGGTCGTCTCGCGGGATACCTTCGAGCTGTTTGCTTGGGAGGAATTCGGCTAATCCTTCTGCTAGGACAATGACGCCATATTCTTTCCCTTCTTTCTCTTCCCGTACTCGCATTGTTTTGACAATCCGACCGACGACCTCATCCACATTCATAGCATGTTTTGTACTGGTGTTACCGTCTGCATCAGTGATGGTTTCATCCTCACGATACTTGCCGTGGATGTCTTCAACACTAATAACAAGACTGGCTTCCCCGCAAATCGCAGCGCCATAGGCCAGCCAGCCAGCACTTCGCCCCATTGATTCACAGATGAAATACGATCTTCCGGCATCAGCGTCATACAGCAGATTGCGGATTTCGCCTCCAAGAAAATCAACAGCAGTGAAGTAACCAAATGTGAAGTCGATGCCCATGTAGTCATTGTCAATTGTTTTTGGCAAATGAACGACTGGTATCCGTGGGGCATCAGCCGGAAGCCTGTCTTGATACAGCTTAAACTTGTTTGCTGTTTTCAGGGTGTCGTCTCCTCCGATGGATATTAATGCTTCAACGCCGAGTGAGAGAAGGCCTTCGTACGTGTTCTTGAGAGGCTTGACCCGTTCCTCATCATCAAAATGTGCAGGATCCGAAATATGTTTTCCGGGGTTTGTTCTGGCGGTGCCAAGCATGATCCCCTGACCAGATCGAGTCCGTTTCAAAAACTCAGGGGTGACATTGATGTAGTCCTTGCCCTCAACGAGTGGCTGGTCAGATGAAAAATCAGCCAGCGATGAGTACCCATGCTTCATTCCCACGACTTCGGTGTCGTTTCTCATGAATGAGGTGGCGGCTGTAGAAATAACGGCATTGGCACCGGGTGCTGGACCGCCTGCGAATAATATGGCGACGCGATGAAAATGATGAGCTGCTTTTGGTGGGCGTGAGAGAGACTCGGCCATGAGCGTGGGGGCTCCGTGGGGAAGGGGAAGGGAGATGTCATATACTTGGCAGAAATCTATCAAGCATTGGACTGCTTTTACAGGGGGGGCGTTGCAATCAGAAAGAATTGCGTGTCGAAGTAAAGGCGGAACACAGAATGTGTCATGAAACGCCCCGGCAGACGATCAGTCTGCAAGGAGCCGTTCGACGAACTTCGTATCGATGGTCGCTTCGTGAAAAGCTGAGTGTGAGAGAAGGTCCAGATGCAGTGGTACTGTCGTAGCAATGCCCTTTACCTGAAGCTCGCGTAGGGCTCGGGTCATGGTTTCAATGGCGGCTTCACGAGTTGGTTGGTGCACGATGAGCTTACCAATAAGTGAATCATAATAAGGTGGAACGACATACCCGGCGGTCACATGAGAATCAAAGCGGACGCCAAAACCACCGGGGGCGATAATTTGCTCAATCTTGCCAGGGCAGGGCCTGAAGTTGGCGGATGGGTCTTCTGCATTGATGCGACATTCAATTGCGTGACCACGAGGCACAATGTCTTCTTGCTTGAGCGAAAGCTTTTCACCCGCTGCGACAAGAATTTGTTGTTTGAGCAGATCAATACCTGTGACCATTTCTGACACCGGATGCTCTACCTGAATGCGAGCATTCACCTCAATAAAGTAGAAGTTGTTATCTTTATCGACAATGAATTCGACAGTTCCAGCGGAGTAATATCCGGCTGCTTTTGCCAAACGAACTGCAGCGGCCGTCATGGCTTCTCGTGTCTCTTGTGGCAGGCGAGGGGAGGGGCTTTCTTCAATGAGTTTCTGGTGACGGCGTTGTGTTGAGCAATCGCGCTCCCAAAGATGAAGCATCGTACCGTGTTGATCGCCGAGCACCTGAATTTCAACATGCCTTGGTTTTTCAACATATTTCTCAATGTAGATGCCAGCATTTCCAAAAGCTGCTTCAGCTTCTGCAGAGGCCTGCTGCCACGCCGTTGAGAGGGCGAGGTCATTGGCGGCAACCCGCATGCCCTTGCCACCACCGCCTGCCGTCGCCTTGAGGAGAACAGGAAAACCGATTTCCTTAGCTACTTTGAGGGCTTCCTGTTCACCAGAGAGCAGCCCCGGGCTGCCAGGAACAGTCGGCACGTTTGCTTCCCGAGCAAGAGATCGAGCTGAGTTTTTGTCACCGACTCGCTCCATCGATTCTGGAGTTGGGCCAATGAAACCAATATCACATGACCGACAAACTTCTGCGAAGTGAGCGTTTTCTGAAAGAAAGCCATAGCCAGGGTGAATAGCCTGGACGTTACCAATCTCGGCAGCACTAATCACACGATCAATTCTTAGATAGCTGTCGGCAGCTTTTGCTGGGCCAATGCAGACGGCTTCATCGGCAAGATTCAGATACGGTGCGTCACGATCAGCTTCGCTATAGACGGCAACGGTCTCAATGCCAAGTTCTCGACAGGCACGAATGACACGAAGTGCAATCTCGCCACGATTTGCGATCAGGATTCGATTGAACATGGTTTCCCTGAATGTTGAATTATCGAGCCAAGAAACAGTGGCTCACGAACGCTATGTCGAGAATACTTGTGACACGTAAAAGGACTCATCATAAGAAGAATCTGTTTTAAGCACCTGGGTCGACTTTGATGAGCGGTTGGCCAAACTCGACAGGCGCACCGTTTTCAACAAGTATGGACACGATCTGTCCAGAAACGCCTGCCGGAATCTCATTGAAAACCTTCATGGCCTCTACAATGCATACTGTTTTCTCAGGTCCAATACGGTCACCAACCTTTGCGAATGGAGGTGAGTCTGGACTTGATGCTAAGTAAAACGTTCCAACCATTGGGCTTTTGACCACAATCATACGAGCCTCTTCAGCCGATTGTGCTGGAGCAGCGGGCTGAGCGGGGGGGGCTTGAGCAACTGGTGGAGCAACTGCGGGAGCGGAGTACGATGCGACTTCACCGCCTCTTTTGATTCTCACAGCGCTATCCGCATGCTTCAAATCGATCTCGGTAAGATCGTTCTCCTGCATCAGAGAAATAAGTTTGCGAATTTTGCGAACATCGAAGACGTCGAATGATTGTTGGGACCCACTCATGGTGTCCTTTTCTCCTCAGAGGCCGGAGGGTAGTAAAAGTATTTGTTTGAACTAAAAAATGTATCGGCAAATCAGCAAACCCAATTCGACCGAAATGTACGGAAACGGCCCATAATCGGGCCAAAGGTAGCCATTTTGGCCCGTTTTCGTCAAGTTGGGGACAAATCCCTCGTCTCTTATGCACTGGTTTCTCTTGTTATCGGAAGGGGCCTCAATGGCAGATCGCTCTGGAAATTCATGCCATCAAATACCAGAAAGCCTCCCAAAGCTGCCGGTTCGGCTCAGGGAATCCAGCAAATTTGACTACGGTCGTGTGGTTCTTATAGCCGGGAGCCGGGGAATGGCTGGAGCTGCCGCGCTTTCCTCGATGGCGGCTCTCAGAGGTGGCGCTGGACTCGTCGAGGCAGTCGTTCCGGAATCGATTCAGGCAACGGTTGCTGGGTTTGATCCGTGCGTTATGACGCACGGTCTTCCAGAAGATGGTTCTGGTCAGTTTTCATTCTCAGCATTATCTGAAATTCATGGCCGTTGCCGGAAGGCGGACGCGGTTGCTCTTGGTCCAGGACTTGGTCGTAGTGACGATCTTGTAAAGATTGTTCAGGATCTTTGGCAGACGTTACCAATGCCGGCGGTTGTTGACGCAGACGCATTGTGGGCACTTGCACACGATGCGGAGTGGCAAAAAGTTGAACCTGCTGGGCCAAGGGTTCTTACGCCTCATGCCGGCGAGCTTGCACGTCTTCTCGGTCAGAACCCGTCACGGGAAAAGAAGCAGGAGCGTGCGGAGTTAGAAACTGCAGCTACAAATCTCGCTAGAAAGACGAAGTCAGTAGTCGTCTTCAAAGGGCCATCCTCATTAATAACAGATGGCACAACATTTCTACATAACGAAACAGGGAACCCAGGCATGGCGACTGCCGGAACGGGTGATGTTCTTACGGGTGTTCTTGCTGCCTTGCTTGCCCAACAAATCAGTGCCTTCGACGCTGCTCGACTTGGTGCATGGATTCACGGGGCGGCAGGTGACGAAGCGGTTGACCGAAACGGTGAGTGCTCTATGACTGCCCGTGACCTCCTGAACTGTTTGTACACACAAACAAGACGATGTGTCTCGAAGCGTACCG
>CAJQGO010000205.1 GCA_905477565.1 uncultured Planctomycetota bacterium | reverse complement strand
GGGCTTGCTACTGGGAAAAGAACTATTCGTCCACTTTACGCCGGACGGCTTCGGGAATTTCGAGGAGAGTTGGAAGGACCGAATGGAGCAAAAAAAGCTTATCTGCTCGCTCGGCCCAGTAATGCAGCCGTGGCTGACTTGGTCGCTCGTTTGCCGGATGGACAACGCGAAGCGGTGCGCAAAATCTATGAACAGATGAAGGAGGATGCAACCTATTGGCTGGGCATTGTGACATTGTCCGAAGCTGATTATGAAATTGCCATGGATTACCTTGGGAGAATGACACTTCTCGCGTCTCCAGATGGCCGCTGGGCATCGGCGGCGCGAGTGAACCTCGCAGAGGCAAAGATTGAGGCTGGGGATACGAAAGCAGCCATCAAACTGCTCCGTGGGGACCGCTCACCTCAACGGTTTGGTAGCCGTTTTCGGGCTCAACAGCTGGGCTCTGACAGCATGTCAAAAACACCCGGGGTGCAAGTTGAAGACAAAACGACGCGAAGTCCATCAGAGTAGAGGTCTTTTTGGCCCTACAAAGAAGGCCCAATTGCCGAGTCCCCTCTATGGCGTTATCATCTTTCATAGATGTGGCGCGTGCGACGAGTGAAGCGTACGTGCCTCGGCACGCTTAATAAAATCGAAAGAAATGAATACGATGAAAGAAGGCATTCACCCACAGTACGCGGAATCTGTAGTGAAATGTGGTTGTGGAAATACCTTTACAACGCGAAGTACCGTACCTGAAATAAAGCTTGATATCTGCAATGTCTGCCATCCTTTTTTCACAGGCAAACTGAAGTTCGTTGACACCGCCGGACGAATCGAAAAGTTTAAGACAAAGTTTGGTTCGAGTGGCTATGCCAGTCTTAAGAAGAAGAAGGCTGGGCAGGCTTCAGAAGAGACATGAGTCAGCGTTTTGGTGCGTAGATGTGTTTGGCTCTCGCTTCCGGGAGGGCCTCGGTGGAAGCAGATTTTTCATCGAGTGTGGCAGGGATGCTAGCCGACGTCATGTGTATCGGCATTTGGAGTTGTGATGCGGGAAGAACTCGATGCCAAGTTAGCAAGGTTTGAGGAACTGGAAAAGCTTATGGCTGATCCGGAGGTTCTCGCCGATTCGCAACGGCTATCGACTGTTGCCCGAGAGCATGGGAGTCTTGCTCGTATCGTTCGCCGGTATCAGGCATTTCTTGCAATTGGTCGGGAGGTTGAGGAATATACAGAAATGCTTTCTGGAGATGATGCTGATTTTCGTGAACTCGCGGAAGCTGAACTGCCCAATCTTCAGAAACGCCGGGATGAAGAGTGGGATGCCATTCTTGATGTCTGTCTTGATGATCCGGATGCTGACCGATCGCGGTGTATTGTTGAATTACGAGCAGGTACGGGCGGAGATGAGGCCGCACTCTTTGTTCGCGACCTTTTTGAAATGTATCGTCGGTACGCGACTGAGACAGGATGGAATGTCGAGGTCATGGATGCCAGCCCGACTGAACTTGGCGGGTTCAAGGAACTCGTTATAGGTGTGTCTGGGGGTGAAGTATTTCGTCACCTTCAGTATGAAAGCGGTGGCCATCGAGTGCAGCGTGTTCCGGATACGGAGACCAAGGGCCGCGTCCATACATCAGCGGCGACAGTGGCAGTTCTTCCTGAACCGGAGGATGTTGAGGTAACTATTACCCCCGATGAGTATCGGAAAGATCTTTTCTGTGCCAGCGGGCCTGGTGGCCAGCATGTGAATAAAACAACATCTGCGGTGCGGCTTACACATCTTGAGACGGGCATCGTCGTCCAGTGCCAAGATGAAAAGAGCCAGCATAAGAACTTTGCGAAAGCCCTACGGGTTCTAAAGACACGGATCTATGAGCGGCAGCGACAAATTGAGCATGAAAAACGTGCGAGTGAACGAAAGGGACTCGTTGGGTCCGGTGACCGCAGCCAACGAATTAGGACCTACAATTTTCCACAGAATCGTGTCACTGATCATAGATTGAACCAGAATTTCAACCTTGATCAGATTCTTGCTGGACGATTGAATCTTCTGTTTGATGCGATGTCGGAACGATTGCAACAGGAACGGCGGAGTGGTGCGGTGGCTCGGTAACAGGAACAGTCTTGTTGAGTCGGTTTTCTCCTTTTTGATAAGACGTGATGAATGCATGGCAGATAATTCACCGGTTAACAGTGGGGACGAAGGAGATGTCTGGACTGTTGGCCGACTGTTGACCTGGACAACGAAGTGGCTTGGAACACGGGGCAGTGATTCACCACGACTCGATGCTGAGGTGCTGCTTGCCTTTGTGCGGAACTGTCAGCGAATTCTTCTCTATACAGCATTTGATGAAGTTGTTGATGGTGAGCAACGGCAGAAGTTTAGAGAGCTTGTGCGTCGCCGTGGCCAGGGTGAGCCTGTCGCCTACCTTGTTGGAATAAAAGAATTTTTTTCGATGTCACTCAAAGTGACGCCAGCGACGTTAATTCCGAGGCCAGAAACAGAAGGGCTCGTGGTTCGAGCGATTGATGTTTGGAAGCAGGAGTTTTGCGGTAAGGCTGGCATGCGTGTGCTTGATGTTGGAACAGGCTCGGGTGCACTTGCGGTTGCACTTGCCACCCACATGAAGGAGGCCAGTGTTACAGCCACAGATGTCTCACAAGCAGCTCTCGATGTCGCGTCCGCTAATGTGAGCAAGCACGCTCTCGATGAACGAATACGTCTTATCCGTTCGGACGTGCTTGACCATCCCGATCTGGCTGGGTCGTGGGATTTGATTGTGAGTAATCCACCATATATCCGTGAAGATGAGTTTGACGGCCTGCCTGATGACGTTCGGCTCTACGAACCTCGAAAGGCTTTGGTGGGGGGCGTGACAGGATGTGAAATAGTACAACGACTGGTGCAGCAGGCATCAGGCAGCTTAACGCCCGGTGGGTGGATATTTATTGAAGTAGGCCCCTCAACCGTTTCGAAAGCAGAAAAAATTATCTCTGATGCGTCCGAATTGGTCGGCGAACCAACATTGAAGGATGCTGCGGGACTGGCTCGAATCGTGCAAG
>CAJQGO010000204.1 GCA_905477565.1 uncultured Planctomycetota bacterium | reverse complement strand
AACAGATGCTGAGAAGGCAGCGAGTCTTGAGATCATTCGTTACGACGATGAGTTGGCAACCCTCTACCCATTCAAAGTGATTAAGTCTGGCGGTGTGTGGGTGCTGCCTTCTCACCAGAACTATCCGGCTGATGCCAAAGATCAGCTCGCAGCCGCCGCGACAGAACTCGTTGATCTGAAGGCGCTGGATGTTGTGACTGAGCGAGCAGCTGACCACGAAGTCTACGGAGTCATCGAGCCCGATCAGGAGAAAATAAAGCCTGGAATGACTGGTGTTGGACAATTAATCGAGATACGTGATCTTTCCGGAAGCAAGAGTGCCCGACTCGTTATTGGGAAAGAAGATAAGCAGGCAGGGGTAGGAAGTGGTAGCAGACGACTTCGTTTTGTTCGGAAGGCAGGGCAAGATCCTGTCTATCGTGTTGAACTCGATACGTCAAAGTTCACAACACAGTTTGGAGATTGGATTGAGAAAGATTTGCTTAAGCTGACTCCATGGGATGTTCGGTCGGTCGAACTTGATAATTATACCCTCGCTGCAGTTGAGTCTGATGGACGGCTTGAAGTTCGTCAGCAACGCAACGAAAATATGCAGTTAGTCTATAACGACAAAGAGTCATCTTGGCAGTTGGTGTCACTCGAGTCTTTCCCGGGTAAAGACTCAGCAGAACCAGTTTCTGAAAAGTTAAAAGATGATGAAGAAGTAAATTCAACAAAGCTCAATGACCTTCGCAATGCCCTAGGTGATTTGCAGATCATTGATGTTGCACGAAAGCCGGCTGGTCTCAGTGCAGATTTGAAAGCTGCCGATAGTTTTGTGAATGATGTTGAGGCGGTGTCTTCATTGCAGCAAAGGGGTTTTCTTCCACTGCCGTCCGGAGTCATTCTTTCAACAGAGGGGCAGACAGTTATTGGAATGAAGGATGGCGTTGAATATGTCTTGCGGTTTGGTGCCGGTACAACTGTTACGGAGCCAGGCAAAGCAGGGTCTGAAGAGGATGGCGATGCTCCTGAAGAGTCAGCCGAGACGGCTGCACGATACCTTCTTGTTATGGCTCAGTTTAATGAGAATTTGTTGGAACAGCCTGAGCTTACAAAACTGCCTTCGCTTCCTGAGGAAGATGGTAAAAATACTGATAGCGGAGAACAGTCGAAAGAAGACAAAAGTGAGGATGAGAAGGCCGAGAAGGAAGCAGGCAGTGATGAGAAAGAATCAGCTGATTCTGGTGCAACAGCAGCAGACCTTCTGAAGCAAGCAGACGAGGCTGAAGCGGCGATGCAGAAGGCGATCGAAGTTCGGCGTCAAGTGGAGCGAGAAAACCGTCGTAAGCAGGAAACTTATGATGAAAAAGTAGTCAGTGGTAAGAAGCGTGTAGCAGAACTCAACGGTCGTTTCGCTGATTGGTATTACATTGTTTCTGATGAAGAGTTTAAGAAAATTCATCTTAATCGTGACGCGGTGATTACGTCGAAGGCTGAACCTGTAAGTGATGCCGCACCAGGACCGACGGTTCCTGTGCCCCAATAAGAGGTAGATGGTTGTTCTAGTTTGTTTTTCTGCTCATACTTTATTTCACTGAATCGCGTTTCAACGAGAACATGATGTCCGAAATACTTACTTCTCCTCGGCCATCACGATTTGGTCGAGCTCTCGGTTTTCGTGTTCTTTCGTCAGGCAGTGCTGTTCCGGAACGTGTTGTAACAAATGCAGATTTGGGGCATCTCGGCTGTGACCCAGAATGGATTCTAAGTCGGTCGGGCATAAAAGAGCGACGGCACGTTGATCCCGGCATGGCAACAAGTGATCTTGCTGTTCAAGCAGCCGAACGCGCACTTGCTTCATGTGGTGACGTTCGTGACCAGGTCGATATTCTTGTTCTTGGAACATTTACGCCTGATACAAGCCTTCCTTCCACGGCGTGTATGGTCCAGGAAAGGCTTGGCATCAATGCACCGGCAATGGATGTGACAGCAGCCTGCGCGGGCTTTGCATATGCCCTTGTAACGGCGGGTCAATTTCTTGCGACGGGGTCAAGCAATCTTGCGATGGTTATTGGAGTCGATACGAATTCACGTGTTGTGGACCCGACTGACATAAAAACCTGGCCACTCTTTGGCGACGGTGCTGGTGCTGTTCTTTTAGAACGAGTAGAAGAAAATCAACAAAATACGGGTTTACTGGCATGGTCACTCGGTTCGGATGGGCGTGGATCGAATTTGCTTGTCTGTCCCATGAGTGGGACTCGGCAACCAGTAACGGTAGAAGGTGTCACGGCTGGCGAACAGTACATGCAAATGGACGGACGGGCTGTGTTTAAGTGGGCAATTCGTCTTGTTGAAGAGAACGTCCAGCAAGTCGTTCATCACTCTGGTGTGCCGATGGAGTCAATTGACCTCTTTATTCTGCATCAGGCGAACCTGCGGATTATTGATGGTATCCGGTCGTCACTTGGCTTGAATGAAGAAAAGTTTCTCGTCAATCTCGATCGTTATGGAAATACATCGAGCGGATCCATTCCCCTTGCTCTTGATGAAGCTTGGCGTGCTGGACGAATAGGTCCTGGCAGCACAGTGCTGATTTGTGGTTTCGGTGGTGGTCTGGCTTGGGGCAGTGGTGTTTGGAGGCTCTAGCCGTATGTGGAAATTCTTGTAGGAAGAAAAATGAAATCATTACCGAAACGTACAGATGTTCGAGAGGGTGATACATGGGATCTTAGAAGTCTTTTTGCTTCTGATACGGAGTGGGATGAGGCACTAATCGAATGGGAAAAACGTGTTCCACTTTTTCGAAACTACGTTGGAACACTCGGTGAGTCGGCTGACAAACTTGCTCAATGCCTCATTTTTGACTTGGAAATCGATCGTGAAGCTGACCGGCTTGGTACATATGCCCATCTGCGTATGAGTGAGGATACTGCTGCAACGCCTGCTCAAAGAATGATGGGACGTTTTCAGCATGCGGCAACCAAAGCTGGAGAGTTAGCCAGTTTCCTGCAGCCAGAAATTATGGCTATTCAGCCATCTGTCCTCGATGGGTGGCTCGAAGAACCTGTCCTTCAGCCATTTCGTCTGATGCTCGAACGGGTAGTTCGAAATCGGCCTCATGTACTTTCTGAGCCAGAAGAAAGAATACTGGCCATGCAAGGCACCTTTGCCGGTACGGCAGGGAAGGTTTTCCGTCAATTGACGGATGCTGATATGAAGTTTGGCACCATTGCCGACGGCAAGGGCAATGAACTGGAGCTCTCGAATGCGACCTTCACAACGCTCCTGCATGATTCAGTCCCCGAGGTGCGGAAGGCCGCTTTTCATCAGTACTATGCTCAATATGAGTGCCATGCCAATACGCTTGCAGCGACACTGTCCGGCTCGAATGAACGTGATGCATATGCTGCAAAAGTTCGATGTCATCCATCAGCTGTAGAGGCAGCATTATTCGCGGATAATGTTCCGCTCGCTGTTTATGACCAACTAATTGCTGCAGTGCGAGCACATCTTCCGATTGTCCACCGCTATTACGAGTTACGTCGCCGCCTGCTTGGCCTTGATGAAATACACCACTATGACTGCTACGTTCCACTTGTTCCTGAACTTGAGCAGAAACATACATGGGATGAAGCGATACAGGAAATTACGGTATCGCTTCAGCCCCTTGGGGCAGAATATTGTGATCAGCTTGAGGCAGGTTTAAGAGGTCGGTGGTGCGATCGGTATCCAAATGTTGGTAAGCAGTCGGGTGCTTTTAGCTCAGGAACCTATGAATCTGATCCATATATTCTGATGAATTTTCAGGAAGACGTTATTGAGCACGTCTTTACCTTAGCGCACGAAGCCGGTCACTCAATGCATACTCGGCTGTCGGCTGATGCTCAGCCATTTCAATATGCTGGGTACACGATATTTGTTGCTGAAGTGGCAAGTACGTTCAATGAGCAGCTTCTTACTCGCCATCTTCTATCCAAGGCACATTCACCAAAGCAGAGAGCAGCAATTATTTCTCGAGAGATAGACGCTATTCGTGGAACGATCATACGACAGACCATGTTTGCCGAGTTTGAGCGTATGAGTCACGCCTCAGTTGAATCGGGTGAGCCGCTGACGCTCGAAAAAATCCGAACACTCTATCGAGAATTACTCACAGCTTATTTTGGATCGGGCTTCGCCATTGATGAAGAACTCGAACTCGAGAGTCTGCGTATACCCCATTTTTACCGCGCTTTTTATGTTTATAAGTACGCAACAGGACTGTCAGCATCCATCGCACTCTCAAAGCGTGTCACCGAAGGTGGCCCAGAAGAGTTGGCTGCCTATCTCAATTTTTTGCGTGGTGGGTGCTCAAAATGGCCACTCGATTTGCTTCGTGACGCGGGTGTAGATCTTGAGACCCCTGAGCCAGTGGGACTGGCGCTTACGAGGTTTGGTGAGTTAGTCGAAGAACTCGAAAGTCTGTTGGAGTGACGCCATCACTTCAATAGATCCATTCCTCTGTTTAAAAAAACGAGTATCGCTACAAATTCTCGGATGTTTTTCCAAGAGTGGTCGTTACTACTCTTTCTTCGATGCAATTCGTTTTGTGAACTCGATAAAAGACCGGACCATTGAACCAGTGCCACCACCTGCAATTGATGGTCGTGGTTTGTCAGCAAAAGCTGGCCCAGCGATATCAACATGTATCCAAGGTATGTCGCGAACGAATCGCTCAAGAAGTTTTGCAGCAGTGATTGCGCCACCGAGTCGACCATCACCAACATTCTTTATGTCAGCTACATCACTGCTGATTTGACTATCAAAGTCCTTGTCCATTGGTAGTTGCCAGACTCGCTCTCCAACGGAACGTGCTGCATTTTTGAGGACATCACAAGAAGACTGATGGTTTGTGAAGACACCAGCTATGTCCCGACCCAGAGCAACCATGCATGCTCCAGTCAGAGTGGCGGCGTCGATAATACAGTCTGGCTTTAGATCAGCCACAACATCCAGTACATCGGCAAGAACAACTCGCCCTTCTGCGTCTGTGTTGTGGATTTCAATCGTCGTGCCACTTCGAGCAGTCACCACGTCACCGAGTTTGTATGCATTGCCGCCGGTCATGTTCTCAACAAGCCCAACGGCGGCAACCACGTGCACCGGTATTTTCAGTGCTGCTATTGATGCTATGGCACCAAGTGCAGCGGCAGCTCCAGCCATATCACATTTCATGGCAAGCATTCCTTCTGAAGTCTTTAGAGAAAGACCTCCAGAATCGAAGGTAACACCCTTGCCGACAAAAGCTACCTCTGGAGATGTGTCATTGCACCCTGGGCCTCTGTAATGCAGAAGAACAATGCGAGGCGAACGGGTACTGCCTCGGGCAACGGCAAGCAATGCTTCACACCGTTCTCGCTCGAGTCGAGCCTGGTCCCAGATTTCAATCTCAAGGCCAACCCGGCCTGCTATTGTTGCTGCTTCTTCAGCAAATGTTTCTGGGTAGAGGTCATCTGGAGGCATGTTGACGAGTCGCCTGGCGAGTTTTATACCATCACCGGTAATGTGCCCCCGCTGGACAACTTCCACAGGAGCTTGTAACCAGACGGTTTTCTCAAAAGGCGTTTGGTGTTTTTCTGATCGATATAAATCCTGACCAGAAGTGCCCATTGTTGCGCCAGCGACAGCTTGTTCAAGCTGGTCGTTTGACCAGTTGCCATCAGCCAGAAAGCCGACAGTTGCTCGTGGTTTGCCGGACAGTCGTCGTGCGGCGGCTCCAGATGCTTCGTATAATACGCCAGCATCTACTTCGTCGTGGGAGCCGATTCCGACTACGAGCAATTGTTTGCAGGCAAGGCCTCGGGGGACATAGAGTGGGACACATTCATAGCGTTTCCCCGTAATTTCTCCTTGTTTGTAAAGCTGCTGAAGAAGTCCTCCCGTCGCTTCATCAATTTCTACGACTGGCCCTCGAAGACCATCAGACTCAAAAAATACGACAAGGACATCGGCCTCAAAGCGAGCTGGCACTGCAGACGGATCTGCTTGAATAGCAGAATTCGTAGAATTGTTTTGTGAGGAATGTAGAAATTCAAACGACATTATGGGGTTCTTCTCCTGGTGTTCTCATCTATCAGTGAGTTTTCTGTATGGAGTGTGGCAGGCGGCCAATCGGGCTTCAACTCGCCCAGTGAAATCGTCGTGCTGCAAGGGAAAGAAGAACTGGAAGAACAAGTAAATTTCCCGCAAGCCCACCCATTAAAGTCAGGCAGGAGAGTCTTCCAAAAGAGACGGTAGGTATGAATTCACTTGTTGTTAATGCAAGAAAGCCAACAACCAGGGCAAGTGTTGAAAAGATCATCGCCCGTCCAGCAGTCTGATGAGCAGAATGAAGGGCCTCAGTGATACTGCCGTGCTGTGAGAGTTGTCGACGAAAGGAAGTTGTGTAGTGAATGGAACTGTCCACTGAGAGCCCAAGGGAGACAGCAGCAATCATTGCAGTCCCCATGTTTATGGGCTCGCCTGTCCAGCCAAGGACGCCAAGAATGAAAATAATTGGCAGTATGTTTGGAACGAGTGCGATACCACCAATAATCACACTCTGAAAACCAAATGACAGGAACATAAAAATACCAATCGCTGCGATCAGGAAAGTGAACCACTGATCTTCTATCATTCGCTCGACAAGTTGAGCAAGCAGAACAAAGAAACCAGTCACTTCTCCGGCAGGAGTTGTTTTTGTTGGTGGAAACATTTCTTTAACAGTTTTCTGGACATGATCAATCAGTGATCTCTTCAGAAGGGCAGGTTGTTTTTCGCGCGCTCGAAGCATGACTCGCAGCCACGTTGAATTATCCAGTGGGTCTGTGCCTATGAGGCTTGCAGCAAGTTGAGGCATTTGTTGCCGAAAAACGTTGACTGCTGTTCCGACGATCATGTTGCCTGTAGAAGAGTTCTGTAAATCAGCTAAAGGAATTGGTGAAATGGCATCAAGGATATCAACAATACTCAGGACTTTTGTTAGTCCATGAGTTGTTTTGTTACGCGTTGATTTACTTCGAATGCGATTCTCGAGTTCACCTACTCGGGCCAACGTTCGGGCATCGATTGGTTGCTTGACTGGAATGAGAATATCCCATACCCCAGCACCTCCAAGTTGGGACTCGATCATGTCATAAGATTTTACAATGGGGCTTTCTGGACGAAAGTTTTTCGTGAAATCTGTTTCAACTCGAAGTTGAAATAACCCCAGTCCAGTAAAGACAATAAGCCCCAAAGAAATTAAAAGTATCGGTTTCGGATGTCGAGTAATATTCGAAACGATGTGATTGAGTTGGCTGTCGAGCTGTTTCTGTCCCCACTTACTGCTGTGTGACTCATTCTTGATTCCAACAAGGGCGAACCAAGGAACGACAAGCCCAACAGAAATGAGCACCATGCCGGCACCAAGTGCCGTCATTATGCCAAAATCATGGACAGGACCGACGTTGCTCGCAATGAGTGAACCAAACCCAATCATGTCAGTGATGATGGCTGCAACAATGGGCCAGAATAGGGTTTGGATTGTATTTGTCAGCGCTGACTGTGGTGCTTCACCGTTCCCTAGTCGTCGCCTGAATTCCACAATTATGTGAACAGTGGTCGCAATTGCTACCACTGTGACCATTGCAGAAAGCATCGTGGATACCATGGTGAGTTTCTGCCCAGCCATTGCAAGTAAGCCACGGGTAGACCATAAGGCGAGAAGAACTACAGCAAGTGGCGCAAAGAGCCATCGAACACTTTGGAACAGGATCAGCAGGACAACAGAAGCAAGTATACCTGCTGTGACACCAAGAACATTTCCATCACGACGAAGCATTGC
>CAJQGO010000203.1 GCA_905477565.1 uncultured Planctomycetota bacterium | reverse complement strand
CGGCATCAATTGGATGGTTTACACCGCTTGAGATACGAGACATTGAATTTCGTTCTGCTCGTAGCGGGCCGACACCGATACGGATTGGTAGCATCGAAGGCGCGCGAGGCTTGCTGGAAATCATCAGAAAAGGAGGTCGGCTTGGGCGCGTAACAGTCAACGACACGGAAATCCATCTTGCTTATGATGAAAACCATGTTTCAAACCTTCAAGAAACCATTGGCATAGAGCCTCAACCAAGGCAACTGAGTAACCAACCGGAAAACTCAACACTACCTCCACAGCAGCCTACGGGCCCGTCAGATGAGCGTGTTCGCATTGCTGTCAAAGACGCACGTGTACGAATCGATGGACCATGGACAAGCACCCCATGGGAGAGTGATGCAATTGATGTTGAAGCGGTTCTGAATCAGTACACTGACGGGACGAAGGAGTGGGCTTTAACTCCCGTTACTCTCCTTGATCATGCTCAACTCAATCCTTCGGTTGCTGCCGGGGCTCTAGCCTATGCTGCACCGATTCTCGCAAATACTACTCGTGCAAGTGGTGAGTTTTCCCTCGTCATTGACGAAGCTCGATGGATCGCTGGGGAAGAAAAAAAAGCTACTATCGACGGGAACCTTACATTGCATGCGGTCGACATTGGTCCCGGGCCCATGGTGGCAAAAATAATTGCAGCATTGCCAGGACAACTCCCTGTACCTCCCACCGTACGGATAGCAGAGTCATCAAAAGTACACTTCCGCAAATCAGACCGCCGCATCCGACATGAAGGCCTGGCATTTGGAATACCCCTGAAAACATCTGGTGATCGACTCGACATCACATCCGAAGGATCCGTCGGCATCGATGACCGCTCAATCGATCTTACGCTCTCCCTGCCAATACCTGATTCTCTACCGACCGACAGACCACTTTTTGCTGCCTTAGCTGGAAAAACGATAAAGGCCTCCGTCGAAGGAACTCTTGATGATCCCAAGCTTCAATTGGATGCCTCACTGAAACGAACGGCGGCAGATGTCGCGACTGACTTTATTCGGGAATTACGGAATAAAAAAAACCAGACGCCACCAGAGGGAGGCTCTGAAAAAACTCGTGCTACCCCAGAACAGCGACCGTTGTCACCAGCTGACAATCAAGGCATGAAAAACCCTAAGAGCCAGAAAACTTTAGAAGAAAAGGTAGGGAACGCGAAGAAGCTGGATCAACTCAAAGGCCTTCTGCCTACCGACATTTCTGACGACCCGACAACCGATGCGGTTATCGATGCCGTCGGGGGGCTTCTCGACGAGGTTGCAAAGAGGCGTGCAGAACGTGAGCAGATGAAGAGTAAAGAGTCTTCAGACACTCCTCAACAAGATCGACCAGCACGACGATTTCTAAAAAAACTTTTGGATGCTGGTAATAATGAGACGTCCGACGACACGGCGGACAAATCTCAATAGCCACCACATTTTGTTCTGCAATCGGCGCACTAAAAAACCGGATCCTGCACAACGCAGGATCCGGCAATTCATCGATGAATCTCAGGGCAGATTCATACATTTTGTGTAAAACCGAAATTAGGTTTTAGCTGGAGCTGCAGGAGCTTCCTTCTTCTTATTCTTCTTCGCTTTTTTAGGAGCTGCTTCTGTAGGAGCTGCTTCTTCAGTGATGACGGAGCCACCACCACAGTTACCGTCTGCACATCCGCTCGTGCAATCAGAACATCCGCTCGTGCAACTAGAGCATTCGTTCGATTCGCAGCACGTTGCTTGTGCACCATGGCATCGATTGCGATGACGGTGAAGAAGACCATGACTACGACCATGACAACGACGACCGTGGCAACCATGACGGAAACCGGCAACGGCACTGGTGTCGACGCTGATCAGAGCAAAGGCGATCAACGCGATGAACGCCGCAAATGAAATTCCCAGAAAACGCTTCATTTCTTTCTCCGAAACAAGTTAATTGGTGCGGGATTGCACCGTATTTTGCCGTCAACACACAAATCCGATCCGGGACGGCCACCGGAACAGTGCAACCAAAAACAAAACTCGTCATTGGAAGCTCGTCGGAACAACCCGCGGCACCCCCCTGCAGGTGTTGCAGGTCGGCCGATACTTCCATCAAGCAAGTTTGAGGAAAAGGCTAGCAGTCAAAATAAGACTGTCAAGCAACATAGGGGGTTTGGGGTGTTTTTAAGCCGCCGCTAGCAAGGATGGTACGCCCTCCCGGCAATAGCAAAGCGTGCATTAACGGGCAAAAACAGTGAATTTTATGGTAAAAACTGAAACTGTGGCCTTCCTGCGACCACAAAACCCTTACCATGAGGGGTCGGGTGTACTCGGCAGGATGTTTGCCAGTGTTGGAAGGAACGTTCAATGACGCCGCGGAATCCGAAAAAGATTCTGTCGACTGTCCTCCACGCTACTCGACAACTGTCCCAGAATCGCCAGACGCCGTGCGGGTTGCTGACGCCTGCTGAGCCTGCTCCTGCATCGCCAACTTGGCCCTTCGCGTAATCTCCTCGGCTACTAGCCGTTGTTTTGCAAGCATATCTTCAGGGTCCTCGAAATCGAGTAGCAGAGGTGGCATGTCTGGGAAAATTCTCATGGCCATACCAACAACCCGCCAGCCCTCAGGATCAAGCCTGCATACCCAAATTACATTATCAGTGGTTGTAAAACCCTCTGCATCTGTATCTGTCCATGTAGTTGCCACGTGGACAATATCATCAGTTCCCCCAACGGTTTCACAATCACCCACTCGGTAGGTAGCTGTATCTTTCACTGGAGGAGCAACGGAAAGCCCTAACTCCTGAGTTTTTGCACGCGCAACGTCAGTCAGCATTGCCATTGCAGAGCGTTCATCCCCACGTTTTATTGCCTCCAGAAATGTCGTAACTGCAACTTTTGCTGGTTCGATATTTGCGACAACTGACGGTTCTGCACCTCCTGCGGAGCATCCTGACTGACTTGTCAAAGCAAGCATGCCGCACCCGGCTATAAACGAAATCAGCCAAAGCGAAACAGCCTTTCGCAATCGCTGTTTACACACATCTCGCACGCCGCCGATTGGTGACGGATTAGGAGAAACCATTGAAACGCCTTTCTGAGACAAAGTATGCGAAACTACCCTTTACCTGATCCCGTCTC
>CAJQGO010000202.1 GCA_905477565.1 uncultured Planctomycetota bacterium | reverse complement strand
CAAGTAAGGCTTTGCGAGGAGAGGTGCCGCCCATTCAAAAGCACAGTGGGCAACCTGCTTTGGAGCGAGAAGCATTTGCGTTAAAGACCGGTGAGCTATCCGGCATAATTCAGATAGCCGACCGATTTATGATTCTACTGTGCGAAGGGTATACAAAACCGGTGGAGGTGACGTTCGACGAGGTTCGCGAAGAGTTGCATCGAGACATATTCGAGAAAAAACAACGAATTGAAATGGCACGCTATTTCACCCACCTAAGAGAATCCGCCTCTATTGATAATTTTCTTGCAGGTACAAGCCAGTCACCGAAATCAAACATTCCTGCAGCTAGCCAGATTCCACCATCAACAATTACTCAGCGTGAAACCAATGAGCTATCAAGACCGCGTGCTGGGAGTCGGACACTAGAAAACTCGTCCCGTACGGTGTCGCCAGCGTCTTTTGACGAACCTTTGGTTAAATGAGTTTCCTGCCTTTGTAAGATTTTCTTGGATCGCTGGCGATCATAAAAGTAATAGCAGATGTGGTGTTGGGTCAGTGCTTTAAAAAGCCCGATTTTTCGTAGGGCCGTTGACCAAGACTCCCGCAGAGCAGTGTTCAGCGATAAACTACTGTAGTGGTTGTCGATAGACTTCGAGGCGTTGTCGAGTCAAAGTCGATTGAAGTTGAGTAGGTAAACGGTAGAGGAGAAGCATTTGCACATTCAGGCTGCATCACGAATTGAGCAACTTCCGCCGTATCTCTTTGCGCGGATTAATAAGCTGACATATGAAAAACGTCGTAGCGGGTGCGATGTCATCGATATGAGTATGGGGAATCCGTCAGATCCTCCTGCTCAATTTATTATCGACAAGCTTGCTGAGGCAGCAAGTGATACACGGAACCATGGTTATGCTCCGGCAACCGGAGTCGTGAGTTTACGGAGGGAAGTTGCTTCTCGATATCTACGCAAGTGGGGTGTTCGACTTGACCCAGAGACGGAGGTGCTTGGCACGCTTGGTTCAAAGGAGGGATTTGGGCATCTTTGCTTGGCGATGATTGATCCAGGTGACGACGTTATCGTTCCGGCTCCATCCTATCCAGCCCATGTCTATGCCGTAGCGCTGGCCTCAGGTAATCCAATTGCTATCGACACAACGAAGCCGGATAAATTCTTGTCAGAGATCTCGGCTCGCTGTGGGAGTGCGGATGGGCCGCCGAAAGTGCTCGTTATTAATTTCCCCCATAACCCGACGACGACAGTTGTGGAGAAAGATTTTTATGAAGATGTCGTTTCAGTAGCGAAGCAATATGACTTTCCTATTATCTCTGACTTGGCATATTCAGATGTCGTCTTTGATGGATACGAAACACCAAGCATCTTGGCAGTAGAGGGTGCAAAGGAACTCGCAGTTGAGTTCACCACAATGAGCAAAGGGTACAGCATGGCTGGCTGGCGAGTTGGTTTTTGTGCTGGAAATGCTGACATCATCAAAGCATTGGGAACTGTCAAGACCTATTACGATTACGGAATGTTTCGTCCGATTCAAATTGCAGCTATTGTGGCTCTTCGCAATGGAGAAGTTGATGTTGCCAATCAATCGC
Organism: uncultured Planctomycetota bacterium; assembly: GCA_905477565.1. Classification (GTDB taxonomy): domain Bacteria; phylum Planctomycetota; class Planctomycetia; order Pirellulales; family UBA1268; genus UBA1268. Next base: position 3,046 of record CAJQGO010000202.1, on the reverse strand, counting down.
AGGTCTATCAGCGGCGTCGTGACGTGCTCTGTGAAGGCTTGGGCCGAATTGGTTGGCAAGTGACGATTCCCAAGGCCAGTATGTTTGTATGGGCCAAGATTCCTGAGCCATTTGCGAGCCGAATGAACAGCATGGACTTCGCTGCAAAACTTCTCGAAGAGGCTGACGTGGCAGTAAGCCCTGGGGCAGGGTTCGGTCCTGCCGGTGAAGGGTTTTTGCGGATGGCACTAATTGAAAATGAGAATCGAATCAGGCAAGCAGTTAAGCAGATTAGTCGTGCAATCGGGGCAGAGTTGCGTTCACACAAAGATGAAGTGCCAGCTGAATAAGCAACCCGACGGTGAACCGTGGTTCACCGTCGGGTTGAGATTTCATTCCGGTGGTAAAAACTTCTAAACTCCATCCTCGAGCAGTTAGCCTATTTCAGGCAACATCGCCTCTGCTTCGGCGGCCTTCCGTAACTTTTCCAGAGCTTTTGCTTCAATTTGCCGGACACGTTCCTTTGTGACTCCGAGAGCCGCTCCAACATCTTTGAGAGTTTGAGGATCATGTTCATGATTCAGCCCGTAGCGACGAACAATGATTGTTTGTTCTCTTGGGTCGAGCCGATCGAGAAATTTTTCCACTTGATGAAGTCTGTCTGACTCAGCCATTCTTCGATAGCTCTCGTCCGTGCTTTCGTCAGCTGTAGCATGCAGTAACTCGATGTCAGCCGCACGAAAACGATCCCGTACTTTGTGTTCATTTGGAATTGTACGGGCATAATTTTTCATAATGGCCCACGAAGCGTAAGTGCTAAATTTATTTCCGCGGGCATAGTCAAACTTTTCAACTGCTCGCATTAATGACATGTTGCCATCACTCACAAGATCAAAAAAGCTATCCGAAGCCGATACACGTCGCTTTGCGATTGAGACAACAAGCCGAAGATTTGATCGTACAATCTTGTTTTTAAGTTCAACGATATCTTGGTAGAGAAGCTCGATCTGATCCATCAATCGTCCACTTGGCCGCTCTGGCTGCAACTGCTCTCGCAGAAGTGCTGCCTTATATTTCAAGTAATTAAACTTCCTGAATAACCAGACTTCTTGCTCCCTTGTGAGTAAAGGCACCTCGTAAAGGCTTGCAAGATATGCAGGCAACCCCGTTGGTCGTCGAACTCGTTTGGGAGCATCTGCATTTTCAGGAAATGGCTGGAAGACAACTTTCTCAGCACTTTTTCTTGCGAAAAGTGCATTCGGCATGTAGTCAATCGGTAGTTGAGAGATTGCCGTAGCTCGTTGGGCGAGAACAATACGATAGATGCTCGCTCGACTTCGATGGTATCGACGGGCAATCGACTCTACAGATTCTCCCTGTTGGTAATGACGAAAAATACGTGCACAGCTTTCAGGACGTAATTTGCCATCAGCATTCGGGAAGACTGCTGATTCGGGGTGATCTTGATCGTATCGTTTAATTGTGTACCGAATTGTTTCGACACTTCGATTGAGACGATTTGCTATGCGTCGGTGAACATCAGCAGGGCAGGCACCTGCAGACGCAAGACGACGAGCCCACCCGATGAGTTTGTCATGTTCGTCATCGCTTAACTGGCTGAATCGACTTCCTCTTTGGATTCTGGTCGGGTTTTCGTGGACAAAACGATCAACAGCACTGGCAAGAAAACCAACACGTTTGCGGCCATTAATGACAACGCGTTGAGCTACAAGTCCATGATCTCGCCAGCGCGAGATAGTCTTTGTTGAAACATTGAATTGTCGAGCAAGATCTTCTATCGACAGGACTTCCTCGTCTGAAGAAATGGGTCCGCATGGATGGGTGGGTTGGGACCCACCAGCGCATGTATTGTCGTCGTGAATACGAATGAACGAATACGTATCGTCTTTAAAAATGTTGGAACGCATGAAACTCCTCCATGGCAGAAATGCTCAGTGCTTGAGTCTCATTAACAACAGCGTGAATTCACCCCTACGCTCATTCACGTCATCGCCGATGCACTCGAAGCAGTATCACATCCCCAAAACAGGCAATGAAACCAATCCTGCGTCCACGCTTTGGAATCATCCTTGATCCCCACCACACCTTGTTTGCGGACGCTTTAGTTATACGTCGCAAAAGGACAGATGGTTTGCTGAAACAGCTAATAATTTAGAAAATCAAGAAAAGTTCGGGTTGTGACAGTTCGACATGTTCTCGGGTTTGCGCGTAAGTCGTTTCCCCCAAACGACTTACGGATTTCTTTCGCAGGGCAGCATGTTTTCAGTCAAAATATTCATTTTTCGTAATATTGCTAAAATATGGGGCTTAATCCAAATGGACACTTGGTATTCAGTTTGAATCTAATTGTCTTGTTCGCATCTGTCCAGTGGGAATGTCTTGGGGGAGGATGCTGAGAGGCTCGCCGGTAATTGGGATTACGGGGCCATTTTTGTGCCTGTGATTTATTAGGGTCGGCAATGTGCAGTCTGGTTTGGGTTCGTTGTAGAGATCAACTGCTGGGAGCCGATTTGCTACAGAAGCATCGTTTGGTGATTACCACAATCATGCATTTGGATGAATCAGCGGCTGAAGGGCAGCATATGAGCGACTTTCTTCGACAATTTTCACAACTGACGCACATTGTGCTTCTCGCATTTTTAGGGCTCCCTTATTGTGATGTTTGTTGTCCATGCTTCGTTTTGGCGAATGGACAGGAGGTGTCCCACAGTGCGTCCTCAACCTATGAGATCGAGCTTTCAGTCACTGGAAAACTAAAATTTCCAGTGGGGAGTGACCTGAGAGCTGAGTCGTTGGAAATTGTCACACAACCGGTTCATGCTCATTCGAATCTCATCTATCGACAAAAGGTGAATCCTGATGAATCAGAACTGGGGCCCACGGCTGTGAGGCACTACGAGCACGCTGTTGCAAAAGTCGTCATCGGTGGGGATTGTGTGAATACACAGCTTCCACGGGGCGTAACTGACATTCATGTATGTACACATGAAAAGGGCCTCGAATTTTGGTTTCGTGAAGGATTTCTTACGCAGCCTGAAGCCGATTT
>CAJQGO010000201.1 GCA_905477565.1 uncultured Planctomycetota bacterium | reverse complement strand
GTCAATGATGACACGGGGCTTTAAGCCAGCCTGTTCAAGTCTGTTTCGTGCATCGAGCAACATGTCCGGAGAATAGTTGGATCCTGCCCGCCCACCACGGAGCATCAATACGCCCCACGGATTTCCAGCAGTCGACACCACGCAGATACCACCTCCATTGTCGATGCCCAGAAACGAGTGTGGCGTCTTGGCTGCCTGCATGGCATCAATTGCAGCTTGCAACGAACCATCTGTTGAGTTCTTGAAGCCCACTGGCATGGAAAGACCACTGGCCATCTGACGATGCGTAGGTGATTCTGTTGTACGCGCTCCAATGGCTCCAAGCACAATTGTGTCAGCAATAAATTGAGGCGTGATGGGTTCCAGGAATTCTGTTGCCGTGGCCACGCCCATGTCTGCAATCTCAATCAGCAACTCACGCGCTAAACGCAGACCGGTTCCAACATCAAAAGAATCATCAAGGTGAGGATCATTAATGAGACCCTTCCACCCAACGGTTGTTCGTGGCTTTTCGAAATACACCCGCATGACAACCAGAAGTCGGTCTGATAGATCGTGTGAAAGTGCAGCCAATTTTGAAGCGTACTCGCGGGCGCCATCCAGATCATGAATCGAGCATGGGCCAACAACGACCAGAAGTCGGTTATCTTCACCAGCAAGCACCTTTTCAACCTGTTCTCTGCCCGATACAACCGTTGCGGCGGCAGCATCCGTCAGTGGATATGTCGACACCAGTCGGGCCGGTGGCACAAGGGGGTCAAGGCTCCTGATGCGGACATCAGCTGTCGAAGGACGACTTTCAGATACATTTGCTTTTGATTCCATCTCATTCACTCTACACAACGTCTGGAAACACTAAACCCCGGGGTGGATTTGGCCGAGTAGCGATCGACTTGGGTCATTCGGTATGTTCATGGGGTCGTTCTTAACTGCATTTTTGCTCACTTTGTCTTTTTAGGAATTTTGCCGCGTGACTAAGCATATCTTTGTGACCGGTGGGGTCGTCAGTTCACTTGGCAAAGGACTCACAAGTGCATCAATCGCGATGCTTCTCGAATCGCGGGGTCTGCGTGTCAAAATGCAGAAACTGGACCCGTATATCAATGTCGACCCAGGAACGATGAGCCCATACCAGCACGGTGAGGTCTATGTACTTGATGACGGGAGTGAAACAGATCTCGACCTTGGTCACTACGAACGATTCACCACAACACACCTTACACGACAAAGCAATTACACCACGGGCCAGATTTACCAATCTGTAATCAACAAGGAACGACGTGGTGAGTTTCTAGGCAAAACTGTTCAAGTCATCCCGCACATTACAAATGAAATAAAAGAAGTTGTTCTGCAGCTTGATGATGCCGACACCGATGTTGTCATCACAGAAATTGGCGGCACCGTTGGAGACATTGAAAGCCTGCCTTTTCTTGAAGCAATTCGACAGATTCCTCTTGAGCGTGGCCGTGAAAACTGCATGTTCATTCACCTTACCCTGGTCCCATTTTTGAAAGCGGCTGGGGAACTCAAAACCAAGCCCACGCAACATTCTGTTGGAATCATGCGTCAAATTGGTATTCAGCCAGATATTCTCGTATGCCGTACTGAACGCAGCCTCGACACCTCCGACCGAGAAAAAATTGCGCTCTTTTGCAACGTTCCTCTGCACTCTGTCATTGAAGAACGAGACAAAGACTTCTCAATCTATGAAGTTCCGTTGTCACTTCAGGCAAACAAAATTGACGACCTCATCCTGAAACAACTCGGCTTGCCAGCAGCTTCGGCAAATCTTGAAGGGTGGCATGATATTCTGCATCGGCTCCGCAACCCTGAACACGAGGTTTCAATAGCTCTCGTTGGAAAATACGCCGAGCACCGCGATGCCTACAAAAGCATCTATGAGGCTCTCGATCACGGAGGGATTGCAAACTACACCCAAGTTCGAGTTCAGGCAATCAAAAGTGAAGAAATCGAGCTGAACGGTGCCGAAAAGACACTTGCCGGGTTTGACGCACTGATCGTTCCGGGAGGCTTTGGTGAACGTGGTGTTGAAGGCAAAGTCGAAGCTATTCAATACGCTCGAGAGCGGAATCTTCCTTTTTTGGGAATATGCCTAGGCATGCAGTGTGCGGTAATCGACTTTGCCCGCAATGTTGCCGGCCTCACCGACGCACACTCAACGGAGTTTTTTCGGGACACCCCACATCCCGTCATCTGCTTGATGGACGAACAAGAGGGTGTGACAGAAAAAGGTGGCACAATGCGACTCGGGAGTCAGCCTGCCCTACTCAGTGACGGCAGCAAATCGGCGCTGGCGTATGGTGTCTCTGAAATTTCCGAACGTCATCGCCACCGCTACGAATTTAATGGTGGCTATAGACAGCAACTTGAAGAGGCTGGCCTTGTGATTGCTGGCACAAATTCTGATGAAAGTCTTGTCGAAATTGTTGAAGTAGCTGATCACCCATGGTTTGTTGCTGTGCAGTTTCATCCAGAATTTAAAAGCAAACCAACAGCTGCTCATCCTCTCTTTGCCGGTCTTGTTGCTGCAGCTGTGGCTCATCACGCTGGTGTCAAAACCTGACCAACACTGCACATATTCTCTCACACTAAATTTCTCTCACACTAAATACTGTTACTCGAACCACTCGGATACCCTCATGACTGAACCACCAGTTCCATCAAATGATAATGGTCCTATGAAAGCTCCCCCTGCTACTTTCGAGTTTCTTGTTCAAACAATGTTCACGCAGGCATTGATGGCCTTTGGGAAAATCCCAAACCCTATCACGAAAGAATCTCTCAAGAACCTTGACACTGCGCGACACTTCATCGACATGCTTGAAATGCTTGAGAAGAAAACAGCTGGAAATCTTGCCGATGACGAGAAGAAACTCCTTGAGGAAATTCTTCATCAACTTCGCATGACATTTATGGACGAGCAGCCCAGTTGAGGATTACCCCAACAGATAGAACCTCGTGTTCAATGCGTTTTATGCGCTCAGAGACTGTCGTAGGGTCTCTGGGTATTCCATTCCCGGAGAGATAGAGATGACTGCTCAGCGGCTCGATGGCCGAAAACTTGCAAAGAAAATTGAGCATGACCTTGCGCCGAAAGTAGCGACACTGGGCAGTAAAATTGGCCGCCCCCCCCGGCTTGTTGTTGTTCTTGTGGGAGATGTTGCTGCAAGTGCCTCATATGTGAAAAGTAAAGCAGCTGCAGCAAAACGGGTAGGGATCACAGCGGATGTCTTTTCAATCCCAGAATCAACCACAACAGCCGAACTTGTATCCACCGTGGAAGCTATCGGACGAGATGAACATGGACCAGTCGATGGCATTCTTGTTCAGTTGCCACTCCCGGATCATGTCGATGCCCGAGCCGTACTCGATGCGGTGCCTCCTGATCGTGATGTCGATGGCTTTCATGCGGTCAATGCTGGTCTTCTTTCTCAAGGAAGGCCTCATTTTATTCCATGCACTGCCGCAGGAGTTCAAAGAATGCTGCTCGATGCTGGCGTTGAGACTCGTGGCAAACATGCCGTTATCGTTGGTCGTAGTGACATTGTGGGGAAACCACTGGCACTTCTGCTCGCCAGCCGTGGACCAGGCGGAGATGCAACTGTATCCGTCTGCCACAGCCATACATCCAATTTAAAGGAAGTCACCCAACAAGCTGATATTCTTATAGCTGCTGCAGGCATTCCTCAATTAATCACGGCCGATATGGTGAAGCCCGGAGCTGTCGTAGTCGATGTCGGAATCAATCGTGTCTTAGATGGAGACACGAGCCGACTTGTCGGCGACGTTGACTACGACCCCGTCTCTACGATTGCAGAAGCAATATCTCCAGTCCCCGGAGGGGTGGGGCCTCTCACTGTTGCAATGCTTCTAGAAAACACATTTTCTGCGGCTAAAGAACGGCAAAATCTTTCGCCAACAGCTGAATAATCACTGTTTTCGGCTTGTTTTCAACCAGTCCTTCAGACTACCCTTCCCCTTCGCTCGGCGAAGTCTGCGCAAGAACAACGTTTTGCGTAGATAGAAAACTTTCCAATTTTATCATTTATACATTCAGCTGGAATTCAAGAGCCATTCCGACGAATAGATATTCAAAGGTGAAATGACACAACCTGCCATTTCCCCAAAATCAACAACGTGACGGCATACGTTTTTCATCAATATTAATCCCTGATATATCGAACCGAGTTCATGAAGTATTTCCTTCGCGCCCTTCGTGATGCTTCAAAAAGTTGGCCACTGCTCCTTGCGGCATTTCTTTGTTCTGCTGGTGTCGCAGGACTGTGGGGTGCAAACATTGCAGCACTCTTTCCAATCATCGAAGTCACCCTAAACGGAGATTCTCTTCAAGATTGGAATCAAGAAAGAATAGAAACAGCTGAATCAAAACTGGCAAAGCATGAACAGGAAATTGATCAACTACGCGCACGACTAGCTGGTGGTGGGAGAACAAAAGCAGAGCAGCAAACGATCCAGAGTAAGATTGACACACTCACGCTCGAGGATAAAGGCCAGAAAGCAATTCTCTCTTCAGCTCAAGCAATTCAGCCATGGCTCGAAAGCTATATTCCCAGAGATCCTTTTCAGACCGTACTTCTGGTGGTTGTCCTGATCGTCATTAGCACTTTTCTGAAACACTGCCTGCTCCTTACTGGCACAATGCTTGTTAGTTTCGTTGCAATGGGGATATCGAGAGACCTCAGAGTCAAAATTTTCAATAAAGCTCTTGAATTGGATCGCACACAATTCATGAAGAATGGTTCCGCTGGCTTTATGGCTCAAGTCACCCACACAGCCGATATGCT
>CAJQGO010000200.1 GCA_905477565.1 uncultured Planctomycetota bacterium | reverse complement strand
CGACCTGATTCAAATTTTGCTTTTTCGCCGACACGAAAGCAACTAGAGGACTGGATTACTTGAAGACAGGATCGGGATCGGGTTCGGTCCGGTCAGTCCAGTCCGGCACTTGACCCCGGCGGACTGTTGCCAAGACATGCTGACCCTGTTTTAGGCCGAGCGCTCACGCTTTTTGACTCTCAATAGCGCCTCTGGATATTCAGTGATGCGAGCGATTCACCCGAATCTCATGAATCGATAAGTGCATTTAAAATGGTCCGAACTTCAGCAGCAAGGAAAAAACTGCCTGCTATGCACAGCAGGCCTTTTCGTCCGGAAAGCCGTTTGCCAACCGTTACTGCCTCTGTAGGCGAGGCCGCTACGTGAGGATCTTGCCACCCACCCTCTTCGGCAGCTTTACGCAGTCTCGTTATCGTGGCGGCTCGAGGATTTGTTGCATATCGTGTAAGAACAATATCAGTAAAGTAGGCTTTGCTAGCCCGCAGCATTGCACCAAGTTTTTTGTCAGCACTTGCAGCAAAAATGAGGACTCTTTTTTTGGGTAAGTTGCTTTGATCAGACAATGTTTTCACTAAAGATTCCATCGAAGCAACGTTATGTGCTGCGTCAAGAATGATGGGTGGGGAATTTGACACCCACTCTATGCGAGCAGGAAGACGTGTTTTTCGAAGGCCGGTGGCGATAGCCTGCTGGTCAATCGTAAAGCCTTTTTCGGAAAGTACTTTTGTGGCCATAACTGCTGATGCAGCATTTTCTGCTTGATGAATGCCCGCCATTGCAGTTTTGTAGACTGTACCTTGTGATTCGAGTGGGGTCTGAATCTCAAATGAATACAAAGCTGCTTGGTGGGAACTACCTGGTTTTGTGTTCGTGCTTTGCTTGATTGTGAAGTCGCGATTGAGGAGAAAGAGCTTTGTGCGTTGTGCTCGCGCCTTATCAACTATCACACGAAACGCATCTGGGTGAATTGCCGTCGATACCACAGGGATGCCTCGCCTTATAATGCCTGCTTTTTCAGTAGCAATGGCACGGATCGTATTTCCCAAGACTTCGGTATGATCCAGGCTGATGTTGGTAATTAAAGACACGACAGGGTTGCACAGGTTTGTTGCATCAAGTCGTCCGCCAAGCCCGGTCTCAATCACAGCAAGATCAACTTGTGCCCGTTCAAAATGAGCAAATGCGACAGCTGTAAGAACTTCGAACCAAGTTGGACCAAACATTTTCTTGCTAGATGCTATTTTGTCAAGCTTTTCGACCGCTGGAATAACTCTACGGAATGCTGTCAGTAAGTCTGGCGAGGAAATCTGTTTACCTGCCACGGAAATCCGCTCTTCAATTCTGTTGACGTGAGGAGAAAGGTAGCAGCCAACTCGGTAGCCAGCAGCGTGTACAATTGCTGCCAACATAGCTGCCGTTGATCCCTTGCCCTTTGTGCCAGCGAGATGTGCAGAAGGAAACTGATGCTGTGGGTTGCCGATCGCTCTTAGTAAAGCTCGCATTCGGGTGAGCGTAAACGCCGTTTTATAATCCTGGTCAGCCGGTCGTTGCTCAAAGTTTGATCTTTTTTCAAGCCACTGGAGTGCTCTAATCCGCGTAAGACGAGGGCTTGTTTCTTCAGAGAAGACTCCCATGGAAGTATCTCGGCAATTCAGGGAAGGTGGTTGTTTTAGGTAGCGGATTGAGGAGTTATTTGATGAAACCGCGGTTGCGTTTTAATGAGTATTTTTAAAGGCTCTAATGATCAAGGTTGCTGCACAGTCCTTATTTTATTTGGAATACTGCGCGTGCATGGTCACAAGTTCTTTTAGGCTAACCTCAATTGTATAACAAAAATTGTATTCATGGCACGTTGCTTTGGAGGGTTATCCAAGCCTTGTCCACATTTATGCGCACAGCATATCAAGTTGTCATCGCACTTGTGCTATTGAGTCTGGTTTGCAAATCAGAATATCTAAAAGGGGATGAATATGTTCTTGGTGATTCAGGTCAATTAATTGAGATGCCTCTACTGGTTTCAGGAGAACTGACCACCCCAACACTTCTTGTAGATATTGATGGTGAAAGCTGTGATTTTTATGAGGACGATTGGTGTGAAAGATATGGTGGCAATTCATCCTGCATTGGGCTGCCGAGTAAGCAATGCAGGCCACGATGGTTTGCCAGCGCAAGTGGCTTGGTTATGACGCGATCACTTCCTGATAGCGCGAATTCAAGTGGGCCCGGAGCGTTACCACTTGCAGTTTCAACACGGTCAGCCTCAGCAAGCTGGCCAGGTGGTTTAGACTTGAGGCTTGGTCGATGGTTTGGTGATCGTCAAGAGCACGCCATCGAGTTTATCTATTGGGGTGTTTACAATATGGGGTCATCTGCTCAACAGCAGACGGGACCAACCAGTGGGGTGTTATCACGATCGGATACCATAAATAATATTGAAATTAATTGGCTTTATGCACCACAAACTCGTCCAGAGTTTCATCAGGGTAATCAGCTTATCAATTGGATGTGGTTAGCAGGTTTCCGTTTTTTTCAACTCGAGGATCAATTGATTCTCGATGTACCATCTGACAACTTTGTGCTTCAGACAACGACAAATAACAATTTGTTCGGTGGCCAGTTCGGAGGTCGGTTTGACTGGGAGATTGCACCCAGAATGAGGTTTGTTGTAGTCCCTAAGTTTTTGCTTGCCGGAAATGCAAGCAGCAATAGGGCAACTGAAAGCGGTGCGACAACGGCTGATGTACGGTCTCCGGTCGATGTTTTTTCTTGGTTGGGCTCGGTCGATACGTCTGTGGCGTGGGATGTCACCGAACGGTGGAGTCTTTGGCTGGGTTATCGAGTAGTCGGAGTAGGGAACATTGCACAAGCTGACGGGCAGTGGCCGTCTACGTTACCCGCTTCAGCAGCAAGTCTTGAAGGGATTGCGACAGGTTCGGAGTCAATCATTCATGGCGCCTTCGCCGGTTTTGAAAGTCGTTATTAACGACTGTTAAGACGAGTACACTGTTGGTTCCTTCTATTGGTGGCCAAGTGATGTCAATCATGGCCTCTTGAGAAACCGTGAGAAGGAAAAGAGTGGCACTTTTCTGCCGACTTGGAGATTACTATATGAATGCCCCACATGCTAAAGCCTTACGTACAAAACAATGTGTGCCTTGTGAAGGAGGGATTCCTAGGTACACGATGCCCCAAGTCGTAGAGCAGTTAAAAGAATTTCCTAACTGGCAGATAACGGAAGACGGTCACAAAATTTACCGTCATTGGGTGTTTCAAGATTTTGGTTCTGCCTTCAATTTCATCAGCACTGTAGCCGAACTGGCAGAGAAAGAGCAGCATCACCCCGATCTTCATCTTGTGCGATATCGCCATGTCCAAATTGAGCTATATACACATGCGGTCGACGGATTGTCTGAGAATGATTTTATTCTCGCCGCAAAGATCGATTCCCTTGTGCTAAATGAATGAGTCGATTCAGCCGCCGCAGTAGTCAATGGCTCGGGCAATTTCACTTTTTAGATTCTGGCGACTGATGATGCGATCAATAAAGCCGTGCTCCAGCAAGAATTCACTTGTTTGAAATCCTGCCGGAAGTTCAACCCGTATAGTCGCTTTAATCGTCCTTGGTCCAGCAAATCCGATGAGTGCTCTTGGCTCGGCAAATACGAGATCTCCAAGAG
>CAJQGO010000199.1 GCA_905477565.1 uncultured Planctomycetota bacterium | reverse complement strand
AACTGGCGGAACATGGCAATCCGCATTCTCGCCGATTCCCGCGGCCACTTGCGAATGACTTCTCTCGCCTTGATTTTAGTTTCAGTGGCCTCAAAACGGCTGTTCGCTATCAAATTTGGCCCCCAGGTGATCAGCATGCGCGCACTTTAACAGACGAGGAACGCGCTGATCTTGCGGCTGCTTTTCAGCAAGCAGCTGTCGAATCTGTCGTAGCTAAAGTGGGTTTAGCCATCCAGAAGACCGGCTGCCGTGTTGTCGCTGTTGGAGGTGGAGTAACGGCAAACAAGGCACTGCGGAGTGCCCTTGAAGATTTAGGAAAACGACATCGTGCAACAATTCTTATTCCTCCAACCGAACTTTGCACCGATAACGCTGCGATGGGCGCAATTGCCTGGGAGCATATTGATCGCAATGAAATAGCTGATCTTGAGCTAGACGTCCGTCCAAATATTCATCAAAAAAAGAAACAGTAAGCTACACGCCATGACGCGTCTCATCAAGAACGTGCACCTCACCGCTAACTACGTCATACATCATTCCAACAACACCAAGCCGCTGCTCTTGCACCTGGCCTGTAAGTGCCTTACTCCCCTCGAGCAGTTTTCGAACAACCCGAACAACATTCCGTCGTGCAACTGAATCAATAATCTCTTGTTGTGCTTCGATCGTCGAAGCCGCAATGCCACGACAGTCGTCCTCGTCTACAACCTTTGCCACCTCCCGAAGAATGCCTCTGGCATGCACGCATTCTGGAACGAGGGATTCATCGGGGCAACAGTAATTCGTTACGGATGACTCAATCGCGCCACATCTCGTGTGGCCGACAACTGCCACTAATTTTGCTCCCGCAACGATCGCAGCAAACTCAATACTACCGATTACCTCCTCGGTTGTGATATTACCTGCCACACGAACACTGAGAACATCACCAAGACCAAGGTCAAAAATTGCTTCAGCCGGTGAACGTGAATCAATACAACTTAAAATCACCGCAAGAGGGTGCTGCCCAGTCGCAGTTGCAGTTCTTTGCCTCTCCATACTCCTCTTGAGTGGCTCTCCTACACGAAAGCGACTATTACCCTCGAGTAACATCGAGAGCACCTCCGCAGGACTCGTAGACTGCTGCACTTCATGGCTTGAATGCTCAACGAATCGTATTTCATCATGAAGGCTTGGGTACCGTTCACCAAAGCCGACTAGACTCAACTGGACCCAGCGAGCAGGTGCCCCTGTTTTCTGAAAGTCAGACAATAAATCAATCACGTCGGGATCAATATAGTCAGCATTCGAAGCATCAATTAACAGCGTCCCCCCTGGTGGGACATCATACAAAACCGACTGCAAAGCAGCACGATTAAAGAACGTCACCTGGTTTGCCAATTCAACTCGGATAATATTTCCTGACGCATGGCGCTCAATTTTTTTAGTGAGTGGCCGCCGATAGTTAGAGTGCAAGATAAAAATAATACTGCATGTCAGCCCAATACCAATTCCAACTAAAAGATCTGTGAGTACGATTGCAAGAACTGTTGCGACAAAAGGCACAAACTGAGAGTACCCTTCTTGCCACAACTGGTAGTACCGCTTTGGGTTTGTCAATCGGTAGCCTGTTTTGATCAAAATAGCGGCAAGTGTTGCCAAAGGTATTTCATTCAGCCAGGCGGGAAGAAGGAGGACGCACGTCAACAACAAAAGGCCGTGCGAAACAGTCGCGAATCGTGTCCGCGCCCCAGCATTGACATTCGCAGTCCCGCGAATCACTGCCGCACTCACAGGCAACCCGCCTAACAAACCACAGATTACATTTCCTGCTCCCTGCGCCAAAAGCTCTCGATTTCGAGGAGTGCGCTGCTGTCGCGGATCAATTTTGTCGACTGCCTCAATTGCTAGAAGTGACTCAAGACTCGCAATGATTCCAATGGTTGCAGCGGAGATGTAGACCCTGGAATCAGCGAGGGATGAAAAATCGGGGAATGTTATAAGGCCCATCAATCCGTCTGGACCATTAGGCAGAGGAACCGAAACAAGATGAGTAGGACCGATAGCCCACGGACTACCCATACGTTTGAGCAGGACATTTATGGCGGTGCCCCCAATTACTGCAACAAGAGGGCCAGGGATACGTGTTCTCCGCAACCATTTGATTTGATCCCAAGCAATAACGACAAGAAGGGATCCAATGCCTATTGTTGCTGCCCCTGGCAAGAAATACTGGATGGACTTCGGCAGGTCTGAGAATGTGGTCTCGCGGTCGGGTTGGTTAAACGACATCTCACCTATCGGGTCAATGTCATACCCAATCAAGTGCGGGAGTTGTTTGAGGATGATAATTACGCCTATTGCCGCAAGCAGTCCCTTAATAACACTCGTCGGAAAGAATGAAGAAATAAATCCTGCTTTAAGAAAACCTAAGGCCAATTGAATCACACCTGCTAACAAGACGGCAGTTAGAAAAGCATCAAATCCACCCAGAGCTGTTGTCTGCGCAGAAACTATGGCGATCAATGCTGGTGATCCACCGGAAACGCTGGTACGAGACCCGCTTAAACCACCAACTACTATGCCTCCCACAATTCCGGCTACAATACCGGAAAACAGCGGCGCCCGAGCAGCTAGGGGTACACCAAGACAGAGTGGTAACGCGACCAGAAAAACAACAATGCCCGCCATAATGTCAGGCAGTAAATTTTCTGGAATAAAGCCACGTTTCGGCATCTTACGAGAATCCTAAAAAGACATTCAGATCACCTTGCTGATTAAAAAACTCAACAGAAATGTACCTTCCATCCCCTAATCTCGTCCACGCCCAATACAAACACGACTACGACCAACGGGTTAGCGGCAACTACAAACAAGAGTGATCTCATGCTCGAACAACTTGATTCCATGGGTTACAGAATAGAAAGAGTTCGCACATGACAGCAGCTGGCTATATCACTGATCTTGATTATATCCCGGGTTTCTACCCGCACATGTCACCTACAGCGATGCGATACGCTGCATCACTAAATCGCGTCAATCCTCCAAAAATTACTGATGGATTTCGATATCTTGAACTTGGATGTGGGCTTGGACGATCCCTCACCACACTTGCTGCAGCAAATCCCCAGGGTGAGTTCTTAGGTGTCGACATCAATCCAAGCCATATTGAATCGATCGAAAAAGACATATTGGCCGGCGGCCTGACAAATGTAAGGGCCATCACTTCTGATTTCGAAAGCCTGAGTGAAGACATTGGTACATTTGAATTCCTGACTCTTCATGGCGTTTTTAGCTGGGTTTCGCCGGAGGTCAGAGAACAAATACTCACTCTTGCAAAGAAAC
>CAJQGO010000198.1 GCA_905477565.1 uncultured Planctomycetota bacterium | reverse complement strand
ACTACTTGCTTCATTTCTTGTGGATTGGCCATGACAAGGACATCCGGCCCAGTACAAATCGTTACAGTTTTCTGAGCAAACCTTCCTACATGACGCAACATATCAACTACGTCATGCGTCAGCGCACCAAGGGCAGTCGCCTGCCTTCGAACTTCTCCCACACGAGAAAAATCAAGCAGTTTTTCCGTGATTCCTTTACACCGAAAGGCTTCGCTTTGAATAAGCTGAATGTACCGTGAAGCAACTGCGTCAACATCGTTACCAATACGTGATTCAAGCGACTCCGCACACATTGCAATAGATGCCAGTGGGTTATTTATTTCATGAGCGACTCCGGCTGCCAGAAAACCGACACTCGCCAACTGTTCGCTTCGGATCACTTCCTTTGTTCTTAATTGAACCTGATGATCAAGATCATCTCTGATTTCTTGAAAACGAGTCGTCATGTCATTGAGCGCCTGCCCTAACTCAGCCATTTCATCACACGTATCAAGATGGATACGGTAGCCAAAATCACCACCTGCTATTCTTCGTGAACCATGACCAAGATGTCGCAATGGACGAAATACCCATGAGTATGTGAGTACCCCTAACCCAACAAGCAAGAGTACGGCAGCAAGCGCAGCTGCCCACGTCGTAATAATAAGTGTGCGGTAACGACCGCGCACCTCGTGTGCCAAATCGTGCATACGGGACTGTAAAAAAGTTGGTAATTTTGCTGACAAAACCGCGAGCGTATCGAGGTGAGATCCAATAGCTGTCAGTTTTACCAACTGTTCATCGACGAGGTCTGATAACTGTTGCTCGGACACCCGCTCTTTCGATGTGACTGCCTCCTGGGCCAACTGCCATATGGTTTTAAGCTCAGACGCTATTCTGCGTGCTATGTCTCTCTCGTGACTACGATCTCCAAAAGGCTGCTCATCTAACTCACCTGCAGTAAGCTCTTGACAATAATCCTGCAAGGCGGCACCAGTCTCAGAAATTTGTTGAAGAAACGAACTGTCGGATGTCGTTGCAAGTTGCATCTCTTCACGAACGACACGTGACTCAATGGTTGTTTTATTCTCCCGCTCTTGAAAATCTGGCTCTCCAGATTCAAGCAGATCGATCCGTGGTTCATTTTGTTTTGATGTCTCTGCCCAGAGGCCCAGATCAACAGCAGCCATTGCACGCGAATGTGAAAGTCGCAATTGCCCGACTCGTGATGCCAGACGGCTTGCTTGGGGCAACTCACTCGCTCGGCTACTCAGTGCTTTCACTAACCTTCTATATGAATACACTCCAAGAAAGCTGCTCGCTGATAGGAGTGTTACTGTGAAGCCAACAAGTAGCCCAACCACAAGCAGCTTGTTACGAATTGGTCGTCGCTTTTGCAAAGCCGACCTCCTAGCCTAAAAGCTTTTATATCTCCACGACAAAAGTGGTTCAGCTCAGACCGTAGCAAGACTGACCTGGAAACCAAATATGAAAAGCACGCGTATCGAAGCATTGCCTGGGTGAAAAACGCCTGCTTAATAAGGATTTTGAGCCAAACCTGACAGGGCCATATCAAACAAGCCCCCACCGCTTGCGAAAAAACCACTCCGTGCAAAGGCAACCCGCGAACATCAAAATGATGATCCAATTATCCCAAAGTGATGCTGACCAGTCTTCACTAGTCGTAAAGACTGGTGGAGTTTGACCGATTTCTTTGAAAATGCCGGGGAGTTCCTCTGGAAGCCTGACTCCTCCGTCAGTCGCACTAGCAATCTGCTGCATAAGAAGTGTGTTGGCACGCGGATTTGCAAGCTCCAAATTTTGTCTATACACAACAAATCTCGCAGCAGTCTCTCCCCCCTGATCATCTGCTTTAACGACCACTCGCCAGTCTCCTGGTTCGGTACACCCCGCTATTGTTCCTGAAAAAGATTCACTATTTTTTGAAAGACGGACATATCGTGAACTTCCTACTGGATCAATAACGGTAGCGGATAGAGAACTACCTTGAACAAGTGTTCCATCAGGAAGTGTTAGACCGGCATCGAAAACTAATGGACTTCCTACAGAGATTCGACGGCGTGCAAGTTTTAACCAGAGCCGTTCCCCATCAAAGTCATCTCGGCGTGCCAACCAGAGAACAAATTGTCGCCAAAATCGTTTGTATGATCCTGCAGCTCCCTGCATCGCCCATCTCCATGTAGAGTCCACTGCAAAGACGAGCACTCGACCCAAACCATATTCACGGGCTACTAAAAGTGGAAGGCCCGCCTCTGTGGCAGCTAATGTTTTTGCAACAGGCAAAAGTCGAGGCAAGCGATTTGCTCCATCTAATGCTGGCAAACCTTGCCAGACTTCATCTGAATCATCCCTGGTTTGACCAAGGCGTAGAATAGAAACGCCGCCAAATTGTTCATCCGGAATGATCGTGATAGGCCCCCTTACATGGAGATCTTTTCGAATGGGCTCATCAAAGCGTTGGCGAGAAAGAGGATCCCGAGCATAGGGTAGCAATCTTCCCAGCGATGAACTTCCCCACCCGCCAGCTTCAAAAGAATGAAGACCTCCCAGAAATCCAATGCTCGCTCCATTCTCCACAAGAAGCCGAATCTTCTCGATATCTTTCGGGCGTATGGCATCCACATCAAGATCACCTATGAGAAAGACCTTGTAATCTCGGGATAACTCTTGCTCAAGACTAATCGGCCAACGATTTCTATGAACAGAATCGATCCACTGGAAATCTATCTGTATGTCAGGACTACTAGATAGCGCTCGACGCAGAAATCTTTGCTCTACACGCGGACTTCCCTCGAGATACAGGACTCGCAGGCCTCCATCGATCACTTCAACGAAGGTTGAGACGATATTATTCGTGAGAACAATTTCACCCGCTACCGAGTCGATCGCTAGCACAATTTTTCGTTCACCTAATGAATCAGCCGCCCAGTCAAAACGGACTGATTCTTCTGTTGTGCTTTTGGTGGGCTTGATTCCACGTCTCGCAACCTCAGCTAGCTCACCATCCGCCTGTTCAACCAACAATCGCACGGTCACTTCACGGTCAGAAAGGCCCTCTAATCGTACTCGGCCGATAACTTCAACTGTATTTCCGAGAAAGACTTTATCGGGTGTTGTTAAGCTTACGACTGACGCATCTCTTGCCTGCGCAGCTCCTCGGGACTGGCCGTATGTAATTGCCCAAAGCGGAACACCCCGTTCCCCCAAACGACGTGACTCCGCCTGAGGTGGTAAATCATTCGGCGGGTAGGCGTGTTGCCCCCCATCGCTAAGCAAAACAACCGCGCTCAGCGGCTGTTCACCTATGGAACGCACAGCTGATTCCATTGCCGAACCAATTGCTGTCTCCTCAGAAGACGGAAGTCGTTTCCATTCACCAATATCAAACGTCTGGGTGTCTAAAGCAGCCTCTCTTGCTTCACGATCAAAAAACCATGTCCGAACGAGCATGCTTTCATTCACAATTTCTTTTTTCGTGGACTCCATGGCAGATCGAAGTGTGGCCCTAAGATACTCCCATCGCGTCTTCCCATTTGGACTATCTGCCACATTCATACTTTCAGATGAATCTGCTAACACGAGCACAGACGTGGGCTGCTGGAGTCGTCTTGTTGAAACCAAACTTGGCTTCATCAGGCAGAAGAGAAGCACTAAGAATGCACTTGTTCGTAATAGAATCAGCACCAGTCGTCGACCTCGTGACAGACGACTCCTATCAGGAGCCAAAACAAACAAGAGGCAGGCAAAGGCAACAATCAATGATGTGATACCCAGCCATGTACCTGTTGGGTCAAAATGAATTGATGTTGTAATAAATAGACCATTCATAATCATGATGAATGCTCCGTCTCGGAACCAATCCCTACAGGAAGCGGAGGCGGAATGCTTGCTTCTTTAGCTCTCGGTGATGGAACTGGAGGAGGCGTGATTGCTCCAGCGTCTCCATCTGCTTGAACACTCTCTGCGAATATCTCTGCTGCGCCTGCTTCGGGTTCTGCCCCTTCACGAGGCGCGTAAAACCTATTCGATATCCACCAATCCAGAGCAAGCAACACTGCCGCTAATAAAAGAATCCACCCAGATAATTCTGCTCCCACCCGGTAATTCATAACATCACGATCAAGGCTTTCGGTGTCGAGTACAATACGACGATCGGCACCAAGCATGAGCGGTATTTCATCATCTTTCAGTCGTGAAAAATCAGTTGCTGACTTAGGTAAACGTGCACTGAATCCTTTGACGAATCCGCCCATATTACCTCCAGAGCGAATTCGGTAATTACCTGGTTGCCGAGTCGCGGACACGGCGATGGCTCCTTGATTCTGATCAATAGCGACTGGAAACGTGTCCCCGAGCGGTGTGCGGACTGTAGCCGTTGGCAAATCATGCCGCTGAAGACGAAGCCTCGCAACTTCGCCTGACTTGATATTTAGAGAATCTGGAGTTTCCACGACGTAGTCCAGAATCTCATTTGCAAGCATCATAAACGGCCACGGCTCAAACCCAGTGGCAAGTTGATTCCACGCTTGCGGATCATCTGCTGCCTGAGAGATTGGTGTCGTGACGATCACAACTCTCCCCTTGCCAAGAATCCGCTCAAAAAGTGCTGGCAACCCGTTGCGGTAACTGGCAAGAGATAGCGCGGGTGACGACTGCGGATCATCATTTTCAGAAGTTGGCTGAAACTCCCAGTGACGAAACACCGGGAAATCCTGCCATGGTACCGAATCCCCGACGCGACGAAAGGCCGATAGAACAGGATGATCGAGTGAGGAAGGAGCAATGTAATTTGACCGGTCTGGAGACCGCCACACTCGTTTGATTTGACCACCAAGAACAGATTCACTCTCAACTGAACTAAACTCGATCGGCCTGCCAGCTGAGGGCCCCAGCCATACAACAAGCCCACCTCCCTTACTGATCCACTGATGCAGCATTTCCCATGTACGCGGAGGTAGCGGTGGTGGATCAATCAGAACAATACTGCGAAAATCAGACCATGATGCCTTCTCTAAATGATCATATGAGTCCAGTGTCACAATAAACTTACTGCGTCCAGCACTCACAAGAGGAAAGGGCGCAACGGCTTCGACAAAAATAAGACCTGTTGTTCCAACTGGTTCTGGAGAAGCTACCAAGACCCGCGTTGGTGGACCGACATCT
>CAJQGO010000197.1 GCA_905477565.1 uncultured Planctomycetota bacterium | reverse complement strand
GAATTCAACTTTTTCAGCGTTTACCACAACAACAAAATCGCCAGTATCGACATGCGGCGTGTAGGTCGGTCGGTGCTTGCCCATCAGGATCGTGGCAATGTCACTCGCAAGACGTCCAACTCGTTTTTCATTGGCATCCACCAACCACCATCGTTGTTCGACTTCGCCTGGCTTCGCCATGAATGTTTTGTTCATCGTATTTTTCACTTTTCTTTGGTTTGGCAAAAGGTTTCTCACACCGCAGCCACACAAAACTGCCCAAACAAGTGACCTCCTACTTTGGAGCACTCTTCTGGGTTCATGCAGACCTTTGATTGCCAGAGTCCCGAAGAATACCAGCGTAACAACAACTTCTCAAGTCTCCCTCCTACTCACCGCAGGATGGCACCGATTTGCCTACTGACCCCAGAAAGTGCAGAATCTTGGCAACTAGCAGTTCGAAGCGTTGATTCACCCCAAAGATACCAAAACCACAATCGCTGCTTGCGTCGTTATTTGTCATCAAGCAATCCTCCTATTCCCCTTTAATCTCGAGCCACGCAATGAAAGTAGCGGTTATTAAGGAACTTTTCCCCGGTGAGCACAGAGTGGCTCTCGTTCCTGCAGTTGTCAGCACTCTTGTTAAAGCCAATCACGACGTACTCATCGAGAGTAACGCGGGGATTGCGGCTGGTTTTAGTGACGCCGATTATGAGCAGGCAGGAGGAACGATCGTTCATCGAGACGAGGCTTTCGAGGCTGACTGCGTACTCACTGTTCGTACCTGTGGAGCCGCTGGCGAAACATGGGAATCAGACCGAAAAAGAATGTCATCCAAGTCCGCGATTATCGGGATGGCTGACCCACTCGGCAGCTGTCAAGCATGTCTTGAAGACGCAAAGACTGGGGCAACTATCTACGCATTGGAACTCGTTCCTCGTATTACTCGCGCTCAAAGCATGGATGTCTTATCAAGCCAAGCAAATATCGCAGGGTACGAAGCTGTGCTTCTCGGAGCTACGGCACTTAAGAAAATTCTACCAATGATGACAACCGCGGCTGGAACGATTCGTCCTGCCAAGGCTCTCATTCTTGGAGCTGGCGTTGCTGGGCTTCAGGCGATCGCAACTGCCAAACGGCTTGGCGCACAGGTCCTTGCTTATGACGTTCGCCCTGCAGTGAAAGAACAGGTAGAGAGTCTCGGGGCAAAATTTGTCGAGCTTGACCTCGAAACGGAATCGAGTGAAACCAAGGGCGGATATGCCAAAGCCATGACAGACGAGTTCTACAAAAAGCAGCAAGAACTTCTTGGTAAAGTCATAGCGGAATGTGATCTTGTCATCACGACAGCCCTTATACCGGGGAAGCCGGCACCGATACTCATTACCAAGGCAATGGTTGAGGGCATGCAGCCCGGAAGTGTGATTGTGGACCTCGCAGCAGAGCGAGGGGGTAATTGCGAGATGACCACTCCTGGCGAAACAACATGCTTCAACGGCATTACAATTCTTGGCCCAACCAACCTTCCAGCTGAGGTGGCCACGCACACCAGTCAACTCTACTCAAAAAACATTGTTACCTTTTTGAACCATCTTGTTAGCTGTGGTTTCCCTCAGGAAACATCAGATGACGAAATCTGCAGAGAAACACTAGTCACTCAGAACGGAGAAGTTGTTCACGCCCGGGTGAGAGACTTGGCTGGAATGCCACAATTGCCCTGTGAATCACCCCCACAAGAGGGCACCGGGAACGCTTCATCTTCCTAACTAAACAACTGAAACCCTCCTCTTGTACAGTCACGAGATCACCTAATGAATATTGTTCTACTTGCCAACGTACTACCGCTTCTGGCAACTACACCAACTCCTGGTGAAGATCCGGCCTCTCGATTCATTCGGCTCCTTACAGTTTTTTTGCTAGCGATGTGGGTTGGCTTCGAAGTCATTACAAAAGTTCCACAACGTCTTCACACTCCTTTAACAAGTGGGTCAAATGCAATTTCTGGTGTCACGGTTGTTGGTGCCTTGGTTGTCGCCGGCAGCCTCACAACAGGATTTGGAACCTTATTCGGACTTCTGGCAGTCTTGCTGGCAATGATCAATGTAGCCGGAGGCTTTGTCGTAACGCACAGAATGCTTGAAATGTTTAACCCGAAAAAGAAGTAGCCCAACTGGTTATCGCTTCCACTCTTTCTGTTATCTAAAAAAGGATTTCTTATGTCGAGCCAGGCATGGATCAATCTCGCATACCTCACCTCCTCAATGCTGTTCATTGTTGCTTTCAAGCAAATGAGCGGGCCGCGGACTGCTGTTCGTGGCAATCTTCTCGGTGCCGCCGGCATGGCTATCGCGATAGTGGCTGCCTGCTTCGAACAACCTGTCACCACGAGTATTGCTGCTCACGGCTTCTGGCCACTTCTCTTATTGGTTCTCTTTGCTGGTATTGGCGGTGGTATTGGCGCAACAATGGCGCTTCGCTGGCCAATGACGGGAATGCCACAGATGGTTGCTCTCCTCAATGGATTCGGCGGTGCTGCTTCAATGCTCGTTGCTGCGGCCGAACTAACCAGCACTCGAGCCGTTGCCAGATTTGGAGAAGAAACTCGCCAGGCAGTTGCAGTCGCTTCGCTTGAGCCCTGGACGCAATTTGCAATTGCAATCGGTCTAGCGTGCTTTATTGGCTCGGTTACTTTGACCGGAAGTCTTGTCGCATTTGGGAAGCTTCACGAGCTGCCACAATTCAAGAAGCCATGGGATAATCCCAATAGAAAATGGATTAGTCTGGCACTCGCACTCACTGCTCTTTTTCTCATGTGGGGAGTGTTCAGCACGTCCCAGCTCCTGTTCTTCCTTCTTCTTGTACTTGTTGCAGCCGCTCTTGGAGTCACTCTCACACTTCCCATCGGGGGAGCTGACATGCCAGTGGTTATTTGCCTCCTCAACAGCTACTCGGGGCTAGCCGCTGCGGCCGCCGGTTTTGTTATCGATAATTCAGTTCTGGTAATTGCTGGCTCACTCGTTGGAGCGAGTGGCCTCATTTTGACGGCTATCATGTGTCGAGCTATGAATCGCTCTCTCGTTGGCGTCCTCTTCGGCGGCCTAGGTACGACCACTACCGTCGATGCTGACGAAGTCTATGCCGGCAAGATAAAGTCTGCAGAGACTGAAGAGTTAGCCATGGTACTTGAGCAAGCAGATCGT
>CAJQGO010000196.1 GCA_905477565.1 uncultured Planctomycetota bacterium | reverse complement strand
GATAATAGTGAAAGAGTATTTCGCTCATCCGTCTCAGCAAGATGGAGGTGGCGTTTGGGAAACAAACGTTAGCAATCTATTAGACTACGTCTCTTACTGTCTGCAAGAAAGGAACGAAAGCCGTCAGGCTAGCACAAAGAAAAGATAAAAGACGGTTTAGTTCGGTCGTAACGATTACTCTGCTGACTTATCTCACTTTTTGGAAAAATATCTTGAATGACGTGGCCTGCATCATTGTCACGCTGGCTGTGGGGCCGCATGGTGAAACAGAAGCGATTGATTCAGTGATGTCTTGACGGTGAATTTTTTTCCAAACACATAGTCCGTGCGACGTACTTTTCAGAAAGGCCAGATCAGAGGGGCTAAAATAATGGTGATGACCATAACGATTAAGTTTAATGGTCCACCGAAACGAAGGTAATCACTAAATTTATAGCCACCCGGCCCATACACCATGAGATTTGTCTGATAACCGAGAGGACTGGCGAATCCACAACTTGCGGCTACGGTAATCGCCATAATAAATGGCATTGGATTGAGGCCGAGATCAGTAGCGGTTTGCCATGCAATTGGAAAAATCAGCACGGCCGCAGCGTTGTTACTCATCGTTTCAGTAAAAATCATTGTGACAAAATAAATAGCTGCCAAAACAAGGTATGGTCGATCACCCGCAGCCCCAATAGTGCTTTGAGCAAGGAGTTCATCAAGCCCTGTTTTTTCAATGGCTCTGGCAAGTCCGAAACTAGCGGCGATGAGGAGTAAAGTCTCCCATTCAATAGATTTTCTTGCTTCATTCGGCCCGATACAACCTGTCGCAACCATAGCCGCGGCTGCAACAAGTGCTGCTGCAACCATGGGAACAAGTTCGAGCGTTGCCGCAAGCACCATAGCTACCAAAATAGTGCATGCAATCCAAGCAAGGTCGTGCCGAGGTGGCTTGGCCCCCTTTACTTCACTCACGAGATAAAAATCACGATTTGTCTTTTGTCTTTTCAGAAATCGCGGGCTTGCCTCAAGAAGTAATGTGTCACCCGGTTGAAGAATAATATCGCCAATTTTTTTCCTTAAACGCGCTCCATTTCGAGCGACTGCAATAATAACAGCATCGTAAGTCGACCGAAATTGACCTTCACGAATTGTCCGGCCAACAAGAGGGCACGTATTGGAAACAACAGCTTCTAAGAGAGTTCGTTCAGATCGTGGTCCATCTAATTGGAATACTTGGTCTGTAGCGGGCCGAAGTCCACGTATCTTTTGTAATTCCACGACTGAGTCGACCACGCCAACAAAAACAAGCCGATCGCCTTCTTCGAGTCGTTCTGTTGGTTCAACTGCCGCTCGTACATGACCAGCGCGATCGACTTCCATAAGAAATAAGCCGTGGAGTCCACGAAGGCCAGCTTGTTCAATTGTTCGTCCGGCAAGAGGGCTTCCGGGTTCAACGACCATCTCAAGTGAGTATTCTCGAGGATCATCACCCGCACTTACCGCTGGCCTGCGATCTTTTAGAAGCCATTGGCTTTTACTGGCAACAAGAATGTACGCGAAGCCAACAATCAGGAGAGGCACACCAAGCCATGTGATATCAAACATGCCAAGTGACATGCCTGTTTTTTCATTGAGTAAGCCACTAACAACAATGTTCGTACTTGTGCCAATGAGCGTGCAGAGGCCACCGAGCACAACAGCATCATTCATGGGCATTAAGATTTTAGAAATACTCAATTGGTGTTTGTGAGCCCAGGTTCGCACGGCAGGTACCATTAAGGCGACCACTGGGGTGTTGTTCATAAAGCCAGAGAGGACTGCGGGTATTGTCATTGTCCGCACTTGGGCTTCATGGAGAGAACGCGGTCGGCCGAGCCCGCGGTCGATTACAAGTGCAAGGGCCCCCGTTCGATGGACAGCTGCTGCCACAACAAACAATGCTGCAACCGTGAGCATTCCTTCGTTACTCATGCCTGAGAGTGCTTCAGCAGGACTAAGAACTCCAGATGCTAGTAAGACAATCACTGCACCAAGCATGGCCATGTCTGGTGCACGACGACCCAGTAGAAGTGCAAGCAGTGTCGTGCCCACCACAAGTGCGGTGAGAATACCCTGCCAGTTTTCGTACCAAAAGCTAAGGTTCATAACTGCAGATAAAAATAAGGAATGATACGTACCCACGGAATTGTCTGATGGTACTAGTATGGAGTTTTGTCAGGAACCTGTCGTGTTGGATACCAAATCCTCGTACGGAGTTCCGATGAAGACCCCTCAGTGCGACTTTCTTCGGAAATCGACGATGATTGATCACCTGCTTCAATGCAACACGAATTTCATCGCAGACGAATTGATTGCTAATTCTACCCATTACTCAAAGAGAACTGTCAAGCAGACGCTCCAGGTAGCTCGGGTAGGAGGTGCTGATTCGACGGTGAGTGAACACGTCACTGCGTAGATCATGCGGTACTAGTTTTGCCCTTAGAAGAATTGCAAATACGTTTTCGTCTCACGCTGTCGGGTTTTAAGGCTTCTGAAAGACGCGTTCATACACCTCGAAATTCATGAGCAGCCTTATTCAGAAACTGATCTCCAGCCTTCAAACGAACCGGCGATTCAAAAACATCTCCGTCATCACCATTCCGTCTTGCATCACCCGACAAGAAGCAATTAGGAGATCTCATCCAAGGGAAGCGGCATGAAGAATTTGTAGTGAGAAGTAGGGAATTGAAGCCGTCCAAATTAATAAGAGGGGCTCGCATTGATTCACAATGCGAGCCCCTCTTCCTCTCACGTGCCCTTTTTAAAAGAGTTTCGGAATATAAGAAAACTGGATTCAACCTGTTCGTCCCACTGGAGTGGAATTGATGTCAGAAGCAACCTCCTTTCATATGTGATGCCCAAAGATTTGCTCTGGCATCCAGTTGGCATTTTTTCTTACGAATACTTTTCTGTGCACAAGTCATGCCAAATGAATTGTTAAAAAGTTGGCCTCTCCGTTTCCTATAACGTTGTGAAAATGGTAGATTGAAATTTTAGCTTGTGAGTGATGTTCATCGCGTGGTGCGCGCCCAGTGAGCACTATGTGTTGACGGTTTAGGCATTCTTTGCGGTTCATTCAATGCGGCTTTACCCCTGCGATAAATATTTCCTTCCGTTGCCTGAGGGTCATCGTTTTCCTGTTCAGAAATATGAGATACTTCGTCAGCGTCTTGAGCAAGATGTAGAAACGGGGATGCCATTTGTATTTATTGAACCCCATGCAGCTAATGATGAAGAGTTGCGTCGGGTGCATTGCCCTGAGTATTTGGGCCGAGTCTTCCGCGGGACACTCACCGATGCGGAAATTCGGCGCATCGGTTTTCCATGGAGCGAGGAACTTGTTGAGCGATCGCTTCGGAGCACCGGCGCTGCAGTCGATGCAGCGGTCTCTGCTTTACACGACGGTATAGCAGCGAGTCTTGCAGGCGGCACCCATCATGCAGGGACCAACTGGGGTGAAGGATTTTGTATTTTTAATGATACGGCAGTAGCAACGAGAGAAATTCAGGATAGAGGACTTGTTCAACGAGCACTAATCATCGATTGCGACGTCCATCAGGGAAACGGTACGGCTGAAATTTTCATGCACGACGATTCTGTATTCACACTATCACTGCATGGTGAAAAAAACTTTCCGTTAAGGAAATATCCAAGTTCGTTAGATGTTCCATTAGTTGATGGCACATCGGATGAGAGCTATCTTGCTGCGCTACAGAGAGCTTTAGAAGTTTCTTTTTCGAGCTTTAGGCCAGATATTATTTTCTATATTGCTGGGGCGGACCCGTATGAAGGTGATCGTTTAGGTCGACTCGGTATTTCTCAAGAAGGACTTTTGCTGCGTGACCGTTTCGTCTTTACTACTGCTTTAACTAATTGTGTACCTGTGGCGATCGTTTGCGGTGGTGGGTACTGTAATGATCTTTTCATGATCGCAGAAATTCATGCAGCAACAATGCGGGAAGCAGCACGTTTCGAACGGCAATTCGCTGAGATAAGCTGGAAGTGAGGATGGCGTTAGCCGTTGCTACCACGCACTGTGAACTATATATGTCGGGTGATAGGTGTGGTCTTTATATGACCAACTTGCTCCACCGGTGTGTACGACACGGACTCTCCGGCCACCGTGCCATTCCCAACGACCACCTGTTTCAATATCGAAGACTCGTCCTTCATTGGATGCGAGATCAAGATCCCACCGTCCATTATCCAAAAGTTTAATCATGGGGCGGGCGCCCTGAACCATGAGTCGTTTGTAAAGTTCGGGCGAACGTT
>CAJQGO010000195.1 GCA_905477565.1 uncultured Planctomycetota bacterium | reverse complement strand
CGAAGGACGAACCACCAGAAAAGATCGTACACGGCTAAAATTCCAGCGAGTGTAAAGATCAGGAAAATAATCACGATCGAGCTGCGGATGACCTCATCCCGCGTTGGCCAAGAAACCTTTGTCATTTCTGTTTCAACAGCGATAAGGAAATCTGCAATGCTCGGTGTATTGACCATTCGAAAACTCACCCAAATGCCAACGGCGAGTAAAATGCCAGGAACCAGAAACCGCATAATTCCAAGCTCGTCGCTACTAAGTGAGCTCGTGGCATCACCACCCAGCCAAAGAGGGAGCAGTTGAGCAAGCCTCCAAACACCAATTGCTATGGCGATTGCGACTGCAGCAAATGTGACTTGGCGAGCAACTCGACCCTGCTGACGCTTGTAAAGCGAAAAACTGAGGAGGCTTCCCAAGAAGGTTGCGGCTGGTTGTTGTGTTCCTGCCATGTCGGTTCAATCTACCTGGAGACAAAGGTTTACGGTTTCAAATGATCCTAAATCTTCTACCAATACTGTCCGTCCGAATACAGCCGGTTCTCATAAGTCCCCTGAGTTTTGGCTTTTCCAAGCCTCAGGGGGATCGTGTGTAAATACTCCAGACGATAAGCAGGGGCGGCGGGAATCGAACTCGCAACCTCTGGTTTTGGAGACCAGCGCTCTGCCAATTGAGCTACGCCCCTGTGGAAGTACGGGGCCCGGTCGCCCGAACCCCGCACAAGTAACTTTTCTGACGATGCCAACAGGCCTGGCCACCGAACAAATCAAGAGTCAAGAAAATTAGTCAAGAATTTTCGTGACAACCCCCGATCCGACGGTTCGGCCGCCTTCACGAATCGCGAAGCGAACGCCATCATCCATTGCAATTGGTACCATCAACTCAACTTCCATTTTGACGTTGTCGCCAGGGGAAACCATTTCGACTCCGCCCATCAATTGTGTTGCACCAGTCACGTCAGTTGTTCTGAAGTAGAACTGCGGACGGTAACCTGCAAAAAACGGAGTGTGACGACCACCTTCTTCTTTTGAAAGAACGTAGACCTCGCACTCAAACTTTTTGTGCGGCTTAATTGTTCCTGGTTTGGCGAGCACCTGACCTCGTTCAATTGCTTCACGATTAATTCCGCGGAGAAGGCAGCCGACGTTGTCACCAGCTTGACCACTGTCGAGAACTTTTTTGAACATTTCGACACCGGTGACAGTTGTCTTGTCAGCCTTTTCCTTTAAGCCAACGATTTCAACTTCATCACCGACGTTTACCACGCCTCGTTCAATTCTACCGGTCGCGACGGTGCCTCGACCTTCAATTGAAAAGACATCTTCGATTGCCATAAGAAAGGGCTTGTCGAGTTCTCGTTCTGGCTCTGGAATATAGGAGTCAACAGCATCGAGAAGGTCTGCGATGCACTTGTTTGCTTCAGGGTCAGCAGGGCTGTCATAGGCAGGCTTGCTGGCACCTCGGATAATCGGGATATCGTCACCAGGGAAACCGTATTTGCTGAGTAGTTCCCGAATTTCCATTTCGACGAGGTCAAGTAATTCCGGGTCATCAACCAAGTCAACCTTGTTCAGGAAAACAACCAATGCCGGAACACCTACCTGACGTGCCAACAGAATATGTTCACGCGTCTGAGGCATAGGGCCGTCAGCAGCACTCACAACAAGAATGGCACCGTCCATCTGGGCGGCACCAGTAATCATATTCTTAACAAAGTCAGCATGCCCTGGGCAGTCAATGTGAGCATAATGACGCTTCTCAGTTTGGTATTCGACGTGACTCACAGCAATGGTCACCGTTTTGGTTTCATCTCGAACTGTGCCGCCCTTTGCAATGTCTGCGTAGCTCTTGGCCTCAGCCAGATCCTTCGCCGCCTGCACGGCGACAAGGGCACCGGTGAGCGTCGTTTTCCCATGGTCAATGTGCCCGATCGTGCCGACGTTCACGTGGGGTTTTGTTCGCTCAAAAGTATCCTTAGCCATGCTCTTTTCCTCGGCCTTTCCTCATTGATGGGGGAGCAGGTTTTCTTGACCTGCTCGTTGTAAAAAAACTTCAAAATTATTCTGTTACGACTACGAACCGCAACAGATTGTATCGTTAAATTCTCAAAAACGGGACATTCTCTTTGCAAATTATAAAAGCCCATTACGGCAGAGCTGCTGATGGGATTTGAACCCATGACCTCGTCCTTACCAAGGACGCGCTCTACCAACTGAGCTACAGCAGCCTATTTTGCTGTCTGGGCATTGATTATGTACCGCGATATCTCCTTAGTTTTAAACGTTTTGTCACATCTGAATAGAAGGAAAACTTAATATTTCATGGAATTATCATGTTTTTTGAATTCGATCAGCGAAAAGAGCGGGTGAAGGGAGTCGAACCCTCGTCTTTAGCTTGGAAGGCTATTGCTCTACCATTGAGCTACACCCGCTGTTTTTCATGTCTATATGGGATGTTTCAATACGGCATTTCATTTCACTGGTGTTTTATTGAATTTCTGTTGAGTGGGCATCCATTTTATGTAGTGGGGAGTACAGGATTCGAACCTGTGAAGGCACTGCCATCAGATTTACAGTCTGACCCCTTTGACCGCTCGGGAAACTCCCCTTCGCAAAATGTGGTTGTAAATGCTTCTTTTTGCCGGTTCCAGGAGGTTCCTTAAGTGGCTTGCCTGCCTGTTTTTCTCCTTTTAAAGCACCATTTTTTTCTTACCGCAATGTTGTATCGACCTCGCCCAATGTGTGGCCGGTTCGGTCGGCAGGCAAGGCCTCCGTCCAGTACCGGCATCCGAACGACGAACGAGTCCGAAGACGGAAGTACGTCGAACAGTTTCCATCCGGCTGCGTCGTGAGCTAGCGGCGGGACTTGAACCCGCAACCTGCTGATTACAAATCAGCCGCTCTGCCAATTGAGCTACGCTAGCGGGCCTTCTGGACCGCGAACCGAACAAGTCTACGGATTCACTGGCGACGTGCAAGATGGAGGATGGCATGGCAACGCTAGAAATCGCAATCCAAAGAATGAGGTCGAACGGTTGATTTGCTAGATGAAATTGGATTTATCAGGGTATTTTCGATACACATTCCAGAGAAGAAAAGACTGGAAAAGCACCAATGTGGTTCTCCGAATTGAATTTCCCCTGCTTTGCAGGCACTGGCACTGTTCCCCAAAACAAACATTTAGGCAATATTTATCGATTAGTGGTTGGGCGTTGAGACGGCGGAACTCAGTCTGACTTCATATGCCTTCTTTTTCGCTGGGCAACGTTTTCGCAGTGACAGGGCGAATTCATTCCAGTTCGAAATTGGGGTACCAACCAGATTCGAGGGTGAAATGCATTCAGAAATTGGGTCAACGCAAACAACAGGTGAGACACCGTTATCTCTCCAGGAAGTTGTTCTTGTTGACTGTCCCGATGAGGTCGGCCTTATTCATAGGATCACCGGCGTCCTAGCCGCTCACCAATGGAATATTGAAAGTAATCAAGAATTTGTCGATGGTGAGGCTTCTCACTTTTTTTTTCGTGCAGAGGTGTCGTCCAAGACATGTTGCTCAACGCAGGGCATGTCTGACCTTCAAACTGCACTTGTTGATGTGTTGCCCGCCAAAGCAAGTGTCCGCATTGTGTCTCGCGAGCCAAGGCCCATTGTCATTTGTGCGACTCGTGAGCCACACTGTTTAGGCGAGTTGCTTTTGCTTGATGCTGTTGGTGAACTGCCTGGCAAAATCATTGCGGTAATAAGCAATCACGATACCTTGCGTCAACTTGTTGAGAGATTTGAGGTACCTTTTCATTTTTTGCCTCACCACGAACAGAGTCGGGAAGCCCACGAACAGCAGTTAGCCGAATTAATTGACACCTATGCTCCCGAGGCAATTGTCCTCGCACGATATATGCGAGTTCTCTCCGAACGTTTTGTTGATCGGTATTCAGAAAAACTAATTAACATTCACCACTCGTTCTTACCAGCCTTTGTGGGAGCGGCACCCTACCACCAGGCGTTTGAA
>CAJQGO010000194.1 GCA_905477565.1 uncultured Planctomycetota bacterium | reverse complement strand
AGAAGCACGAAATATCGTGCCAGATTAAAAACAAAACTGTCTCGATTATCGAGAACAACAATCATGTTGAGCCCCCCGCAACAGTGGACTCGAACACCGACAGCATCCCCTCTGCTTTATGAAGACTCTCTGCATATTCCATTGCTGGATCACTCCCAACGGTCACGCCACCACCCGCTGAAAAGGTAATGTTGTTTTCATGAACTACAAATGTGCGGATAAGGATATTCAAGTCCGCATTGCCATCGAAGCCAACATAGCCGAGTGTTCCACAATACGGGCCTCTCCCGTTCGCCTCTAACTGACAGATGATCTCACACGCCCGGTACTTTGGAGCACCGGTTATGCTCCCGCCTGGAAATGCCGCAAGCACTGCATCAAGAGCACTTGCTCCGGCAACAAGTCGCCCTGAAACAATGGACACGAGGTGCTGGACATAGCGAAATCGTTCAAGGCGACAGAGCGCCTCTACGATAACACTGCTCGGCTCGCACACACGTGAAAGATCGTTCCGCACCAGATCCACGATCATGACATTTTCTGCCCGATCTTTTTCACTCGAGTGTAAATCAGCACTCGCGTACAGATCTGCTTCTGGTCGAGAAAGCACGCGACGGGTGCCTTTGATGGGATGCATCGAGACAGAGCCACGCGTCACCTTCAGAAATCGTTCGGGAGACATGCTCACAATGGCAGCATCTCCGAAATCGAGGTAACCGGCAAAGGGTGCTGGATTACATACACGAGCCTTCTTGTAAAGCTCAAGTGGATGACACGATCCAGCGACAGAAAACTGTTGTGCAAGATTAACTTGAAAAATATCACCGGCACGAACCAGATCGATACCTGACTGCACCATGTTTGCGTATGTTGAAGGAGAGTGTGTTGAAAAAACACTATTGCTGCCAGGAAGTTGATATGAATGAGGCGAAGTAGTCCGACTCGCAGGCACAAGCAATGTCTCAGAGGACGGGCTTTGGCTTCCTTCGAACGCACACACATGCTTTTCAAAACGCTCCCTGCTGCGGGTTCGTCGTTCTGCTGGTGTATTTCCTGGCACACCCTGGGAAATAGCCCAGACCTTTCTCTGCTTGTGATCAAAGGCAAACACCACATCGTAGATACCAAACTGCATGAGAGGGGTCTCTGAGTGATGTCCTTCTGTCTGCTCAACACCCAAGAGTGCCAGGCCGGCGTCGAAAGACAACATTCCTGCTAA
Source organism: uncultured Planctomycetota bacterium (assembly GCA_905477565.1). GTDB lineage: Bacteria > Planctomycetota > Planctomycetia > Pirellulales > UBA1268 > UBA1268. The sequence continues at coordinate 4,528 of CAJQGO010000194.1, read as the reverse complement.
ACCACCCTGAAAAGGAGGCAGACCCGGAATTGACTGGCATGAAAGGTCAGCGAGACGACTTTTCATGTGTTGTAGGACTTCTTGTATTGATTCAGCATCATCTGGCTCAGCACAAGAAGGCACCACGAAACTTTCAATCGGATCTGCCGCCACGAAAGAAAATCGATCAAGGGACTGCTCACCATCAGCCTGTTCAGGGTCCACGCCATAGGCAAGACTACCGGATGCTGCCGAACTACTATCGAAACACACCAACCCACCAAGTGAAGCAAGGCCTTCCATCAAACTCACAAGTTCAGTCTCTGGCGACAATTCTGCAACCAGGGCTCCCGAGGCGGTGTACCAGTGATAGATGTCTTCCAATTTCATACAATACCCAAGATTTATTATTCCAAAGTCTTATGGGATTTTTTATCAGGACCAGCCACACGCGCAGCCGCCTCAGATGGGCCACATCCAATTTCCAATTCTGTCAGGTATCCCCAATCGAGGGCCTGATCCTGACGGTAGTCTTTTCCAAGCGTAAGCGCTGTAACTGCTTTTGCCATTTCGTACCCAAGGTAAAAGGCATGATTTGGATCAATATCTGTTCGACCATGGTCTGCCAGTTGATAAAAAAGTTGAAACGGATCCCGTGAAGCTAGGTGAAGATTCTTCCCAACAAGATGAACCTCACCACGTTCAGCAAATATTCGGAAATTCGGGTCACGAATTGCCAGAGCCAACTGTTCAAGCGCGTCGTCACCGTGAAGCTGCTGTTTCCCCGACCGAAGCGTAATCAGCCGTGGCTCGACATGCTTTGGCAGCGTTTTGTTTGTGACTGCATGATAGACAAGCGCGCGAGCGAGATCACACTCTTTGACACTGGTTTTCGACCAATGGATCACTTCGGTCGTAAGCACAGAACGGATTCCCGTCTCCTGACAAAAGCCAAGAAGCAGTGTGTTGACGCCAGCTGAATCGACATCTGTCAACTCCGTCAGATTACCAATACCCATCATCATTTCAGACTTCGGGTATCGTTCCCGCACATCAAGATACCGACCAAGGCTCGCAGCAAACCCAAAACCAATTGGCTCAAGGACAGGATCGAGCCTGCACGGAACACCCAATACTTTGAGCCGCGCGATTGTTTCATCAAACCCCTTGAGCGTTGATGGCTCATCAGGCACGACAACAACTTCACAGCCCCAGTCGCCCGCGGCGTCTACGTTCCTTGAATTGACTGACAGCACAAGCGATGCACCGGCCTGCGTAGCTGACAGAACTTCGCCCGGTTCAAAACTATCGACGGAGACGCGAAACCCTTCATCAACCAGCATGGCAATGGCATTACCAATATCTGCCCATGACTCACCTGGAGTACAGCCAACATCAATCACATCGGCTCCGGCTAATCGCAATCGAGTCGACTCTGCAAACAGCTCTTTGTGTGAAAATCGATTCGCATGGTTTATCTCCGCGATCAACTCAATATTGTGCTCTCCATAATCATCCAAATCCTGTCGTTTCTGACCAAACCACTCGTCGAGACGGCGACAGTCTTCCGGACCTCGTTCAACGGGCACACCTGCTTTTTGCTCGAGCGGTGTCATCTCACCCTTGCACAGTCCAGGGATAACCACACGATCGGTACCGTCAGGCACCTCAAGCCGCCGTGCAATCCAGTCCGTTGTCATTAATGCTGCAACAGTGATATTCAGCACCTGAACTGTTGGCTGAAATCCGATCTGGCCAGCCAGCCGCTCGAGCATGTTTCGAAGCGCATGCTCCGACAACTTTCCTGTGACGAAATGAATCCGTTCTCCGGTAAGCGAGGCATCTATCATGAAACCAGTGTAAACTCAAAAAGGTTTTGAGTTCGACATCTCAAAAACAGGCGGTTTCTCTTCTTCCCCACGACTCCCAAAAAGGTTCGGTTCCTGTGATTCTCGAAGGCCTTCTTACAACGAGAACAGCGGATGGAGACATACATATCGCTGCGATGGGCCCTGAAGTGGCTGACTCTCGATCCATGACTCACCTCATCCTCAAGCCTTTCCAAGGCAGCAGGACTGCGAGCCTGCTTGCGTCTCAGCCAGAGGGCGTCTTTCATCTCACTGATAATGCTTTGCTCTTTGCTCAGGCCGTGACCGGCGTGCCATATCCACAGCCTCACACTCGTCCGGCCGATACGGTCAGTGGCTGGATTCTTGAAGATGCCTGTGAGGCGTTTGAGTTCCGCATTGAACAAGCAGACACAACCGCACAACGCTGTCGACTGCATGCACGCATACAAAAGTCACATCTCATTCGCCCGTTCCGAGGCTTTAACAGGGCAGCGCATGCCGTGATTGAAGCCGCCATTCTTTTCAGCAGACTTCATCTACTCGATGCTGAGGAAGTTCAACACCAGCTTGAATCCCTTCAATCCCTTGTTGTAAAAACGGCTGGTGAACACGAGCGGCAAGCTTTTGATCTCATTTTTGATCAGACTGCGAAGCGATCCTTCAAGCCAACAACTTAGGGTTGACCGTGAACACCATCCGCATGCGGCCCATCATGCTGGCTTTCATAGTGCCGCCGAAGAGCATCGAGCCCAAAGTTGTTTTCCAATGAATGCCATACTATATGAGCGTGATTGGCATCGTTCTGGGTGTTGTCATATTCGATAATAAATGAAGGGCCTTGGATTCGATAGTAATGACCTTGACCTTGCTCAAAACTTCCGGCCCATGCAAACGACAACTCTTTCCACTCGTTCTCCGAGACTTCTGCGAGCACGTCATCAGCTAATTCACCTCGAAGCGTTCGTACAATCTGCTCCACTAGCTGTCGAAACAACGACTGCTGAACCGGACTCATCTCTTTTCCGAACACGCCTTGCGGCACTCCCAGATCCAGCGATGCATCCGGAACCGTCAACACCTCATCCGGTGCCTCCGACGAAATTACTGATTTCTTTGCATGATTGTCCTGTAGAGAAACAATCAGGTTCCGTGCCATATCTTCTTCAGCGGCAAGCACTCGCTGGCCAGCCCGGGGACCGGTTCGAATTTCCGCTGGACTTGCCCCAAGAAAGAGCGGTGTTGCTCCAGCAATGGCACCAGACACTGAACTGAAATTAATTGACACATGATGTCCTTCCAATCGCCAGCCCCACGGCTCAGTTTCCGACGGAGTACCAAACACCGAGAACCAGTACTTCTCAGGATCGCGCCGTTGTTCATTACCAGGGCGATCTTTCTCGAGTTCGCGCAAGACGCTTTCCAGACTCATGATCGTTGTTGCCTTAAGATACCCTTGCTGGCTGAGCCCTGTTTGCAACAGTGCGTAAGCTGCTCGCCGCTGCTGAAGATTCATTGCTTTCAGTGGCAGCCCGAGGCGTTCACGAGGCACGAAGTGCCAATTCAATCGCTCGTCACTCTGAAATGGAAAGCACGCTGACCTGTGCTGCTGTTGTGTCAGTAGGCTCAGCCATGCCTCCACCCGGGCAACCATCTCAGCATTCACAGCACTGCGGTTCGTTTCACGTGATGCATCATGAGCAGAAGCTGTGACCGCACACAGGATCAAAGCGAACAGACCGGCTTGTACCACACAACGCATGTCAAAAACTTTCTTCATTTGCCTGAGTGTCTTCATAAGAGAAACCAAAACTCTTTGGGCTGACAAAAACTATTTTCTTAGCATCGAGTGTATCTTCTCCATGCGCCCGGGTCATACCGGATGCATATCAGCTCACTCGAAAGTTTGTCAGAACTGTATCTGTCAGCTTTCCATTAATCCCTGGAACTTCGGGGAGGGTGTAATGGCCGTCAACAACACGGATCGGATTCTCCCAGATCTCAAAGAGTGATTCATAACAACATTCGATCATCGGTGTATTCGTTGTTGCCGCAGCAAGCTGAGCATGGACATTCTGCTGTACATTTGTGTGAGGAATCACCGGCATACCATGTTTCTGACCAATCGCGGCAACTTCTAGCCATTCTTCGATTCCAGACAGTTTTGTCACATCAGCCTGCAAAACAGCGGCTGCCTGCTGGTCAATGTATTCACGAAAGCCGTAAGCCGTATAGACCGTTTCACCAACTGCGACGGGTGTTCGTATCGCTCGAGCAAGTGCAGCGTGCGATCGTATATCAAAAGGGTGCAGAGGCTCTTCGAGCCATTCGACATTCAACTCCTCAAGGCGGCCACCCCATTGTATTGCAGTCTCCAAATCCCAGACTGTATTCACATCAACCATCAATTGAATTTCGTCCCCTATCGCTTGCCGCACTGCACGCACCCGTTGGAAATCTTCCTTCGGATCTGAACGTCCAAGTTTCATTTTGACTGCATCAAACCCTCGATCGATAATGCGGTGCATGTCATCGATCACCTCGTTGGTTGTCCATGTCAACCAGCCACCATCGGTGTTGTACGCCTTCACACGATCTTTAACCGGACCAAGATGCCGCCACAGTGGCACTTCCTCTACTTTCAACTGAATGTCCCATAACGCTAGATTCATCGCACAGAGGCCGACCTGAGCAACGCCAAC
>CAJQGO010000193.1 GCA_905477565.1 uncultured Planctomycetota bacterium | reverse complement strand
ACTGCATGCCCTTGAGCCAAAGGATGTCAAAACGCTCGTTGAAGGAGTTCGCAAGGTGTATGATGCGATGTGCGACGTAAAGCCAACGGACAATCGTCCCGGACTTGGAAACACCTATGGAAAGTAGATTCCAAAAATAAGACGTTGAGCTTAATTTTAATTGGTGACCAAGCCATTAATACCATGATGGTGCGTATGGGTATGGCGTGGTGGTACCACAGGCATGACACGACGAGCAAGAAATCGTTGAGACTTATATTTGGGCAGCAAGGTAGTTTTGGCTGGTAAATGCCTGCTCTTGCACAGCAAACAAAGCGAGCCATAGCACAGACGACAGTGGCTGATTACTCTTGAATTGCTGCTGTACTTCAAAGCAGATCATAATGAGTCATCGTGATCTGGGTACGGCATAGGTACAGCAACAGCACTGAAATGACACAAAACGCCATAACTCAAGACAAAGACGACCTCTTCAATTCCTCGACCATGACATTTGGTGAGCACCTTGAAGAACTTCGAGTGTGTCTCATTCGTGCTTCCATTGGTCTCGTCTGTGGTGTTGTTATTGGTTTTTTTATTGCCAGACCGGTTATTCACGTTATCGAATCTCCTCTACGGAAAGCACTCGGTGAATATTACACCGAGCGTGCGATTGAGACCTTTGACGCCTGGAAGCCACGACGAAGCGGCGGGCCAGGACTTCCATATTCTCGAAAGGAAGTCGTCGACGCCGTCGAACAATACAATCTCTCTTTTGATCTTCGTGAGATTCACCCAAACAGACTGCCTGGTTCACAGGCAGAAGCAGAACACAATGACCTGTTTGACATAGAATCCCTCGCCCCCGTCCTTCTTTGGCAACCACTTGCCCGAGATAGTCGAGTAAGCATAACAACCCTCAGTGCTCAGGAAGCATTTGGAATCTATGTAAAGGCATCTGTCCTTGTTGGACTTGTACTTGCCGGGCCTTGGATCATTTACCAATTATGGACTTTCGTTGCGGCCGGACTCTACCCGCACGAAAAGAACGTCGTGCATCTTTTCTTACCCGTAAGCACTGGGCTTTTTCTTGCCGGAGTCCTTCTCGCGTTCTTTTTTGTTTTTGACTTCGTACTCACGTATCTTCTTGCGTTTAACGAGTGGCTTGGTCTCGACCCCGATCCACGAATCAGCGAGTGGCTTGGATTCGTCTTGTTTCTACCAGTTGGTTTCGGCCTTGGTTTTCAACTTCCTTTGATCATGGTCTTCCTCGATCGGCTCGGCATTGTTGAAGTAAAAACATTCGTAAGCCAATGGCGGATGGCCTTTGTCGTAATCTTTATTGCTGCAGCAATACTCACACCAGCAGATCCGTACAGCATGCTGCTTCTTGCGACACCTTTAACGGCACTCTACTTTGGCGGCATTGGCCTTTGCAGATGGCTCAACACATCACCGGCAACGTAAGAACTTCCGGGGTATTGTCTTTGATTGAGGCTCGGCAACGTTGGTAATTACAAGACAAAAGCCAGCCAGTAGAAAAAACCACCAGTCACAGTTGTGATCAGCAGATCAGCTGCCGCTAGTCGTGCCATGAGCCGATGTCGCCTGCTGTGACTTCCTGGAGCCGGTGGCTTGGGAAATCTCAAAAACGCTTCGATCAAAACCCATAAAAGAAGCACGAGAGTCGAGACTGCAAACACCAGATGCACCGCGAGCGAAGTGCCAACACCTACTGGCCAGTACGGACTTGGCGTCGCACGAACTCGCCAGTCACTAAACAAACGAATATCAATTTCAAAAACAACGATTGCCGCGAGGAGAGCGGCCATAATGAAAATCTGCATTGCCTTGTGCAGGCGATATCGTCCTTGCTTCACTGCCATGATACTGACGAAAAGAATCGGCAGCAGCAAAACAAGGCCGACGATCACCACATCCATCCCAATTGATGCTCGACTTCCAAGAAATCCATCAAATCCCGGCATCACTATGAACTCGTTCTCTGTCACGTCACCGCCCTGCCTGTACGTTGCGAACACTGCTCTTGTGATCGACGAAATTGGAAGAAACTCGATACTTTTTGATGCATCTGACCGTACGCTGCGAGAGCATTGAATTCCAGACCTGCGGGTAAAGTTGGCACCATTTGCGGTGAAGTACCATTAACGGCTAGTATCCTGAAACACTTGGCCGAGTGGCGAAATTGGCAGACGCACGGGACTTAAAATCCCGTGGAGAGGAATCTCCGTGCGGGTTCGAGCCCCGCCTCGGCCACTTTACCCTAGCTTACCCACGCTCAATGGCTACGAAAAACACGAAATCTCCGTTGTCACAACGGGCGGAAACTAGCTATTTATCTGCTATCTGGCAGATTTGGAATCTGTCGTTGAGTTGAAGTGTCCTCTATTCGCTTAGGGTAATCCATGCAGACTGATCGCCGCGTCCTTGTCGTGAGGGGCCATGTATCAAAAAGTCCCAAGAGGCAGCAGGATGCCCTTTTGCCTTGGCTCCCGTGGATCATGGCACCTCTTTTCACACTGCTGCCTATCGTCGGATGCTGGTTAGCAAATCTGTATCAACAGCCTCGTGACATGATTCTTCGGCATCCCACCGTCGCGACTCCATCGCCGTCGACTGAAACGGTCGTGACGGTTGCACGGCCAAACGAGCAGTTCTGACGCATCTTGTTTCCTGCAACAGGGCTCGCGTTTCTCAGGGTGTTAGACTTTACCGACTGGCATGGTCACAAAAGGTGGGCTAGCCTTAAGGGTTGTCTTTTTGTGTGTCGCTGGGCATGTGCCCCTCGCAAATCTTGAATCCCCTGCACTTCCAGCCATGTCACTCCGTTCCCGTATTGCCCTGATCGCGGCCCTACTTATTACGTTGGTCGCTGCTGTCACAACTGTTGTTGAGACGCTGGCAAGTCGCCAAGCAGTGCTGGAACAGGTACGTGTTGGAGGAAACAGCAT
>CAJQGO010000192.1 GCA_905477565.1 uncultured Planctomycetota bacterium | reverse complement strand
GTGTCGAAAGATGCATCTCGTGCCGAAGAGTTGAGATGCATCTGATTACAACGTAGCACTGGAGTTTACCGGAATGACACAGCCCTGGATCGAAGGCCGTTTTGAAGAAAATATGGTTTTGACGACGGTAGAACAAGCTATCAATTGGGCTCGTCAATCCAGCATCTGGCCGATGACATTTGGCCTGGCCTGTTGTGCAATCGAAATGATGGCAGCGGGTGCAAGCCGATACGACATGGACCGCTTCGGTGCCGGCGCGTTTCGTGCCACGCCACGACAAGCCGATCTGATGGTTGTAGCTGGAACCGTGACGTACAAAATGGCGAGCAGAGTACGGCGTCTCTACAACATGATGCCTGATCCGAAATACGTTATCGCCATGGGTGCGTGCACCACAGGTGGTGGTCCATATTTCAAGTGGGGTTACCACGTTGTGAAAGGAGTTGACCTCGTTGTTCCTGTCGACGTGTATGTTCCTGGCTGCCCGCCACGTCCCGAAAGCCTGCTCGAAGGTCTCATGAGAATCCAAGACAAGATTATGGGGCAGAAACTTGCAAAGAAGACTGACGGTGTCGGAAAAATTGCTGATGAACTCCCAATACCTCATCACTCCGGTTACGTTTCTTCAGCCGTCAAAGATAATGGAGAACTTGTTTACGGTCATCAAAAGGTTAAGTCGTAGTTCTTTGTTACGGAAATTCGAAATAGAAAAGTCTGGTGAATTGAATGAGCGAGCGGCTAGAAATTAAAAATGTCCATGTTGCTGTTGAGGGTCAGGAAATTCTTAAAGGAGTTGACCTGACTATTGGCAGAGGCGAAGTGCATGCACTTATGGGGCCAAACGGATCAGGAAAAAGCACGCTTGGTTATGCCATCATGGGGCACCCGTCCTACGAGGTGACACAAGGATCCGTCGAGTTGATTGATAGTGATGGCACACGACATGACATACTCGCCATGGAACCTGACGTACGTGCACGAGCCGGAGTTTTCCTGGCATTTCAACGACCTATGGCGATCCCAGGCGTCCGGCTCGCAGATTTTCTTCGGCATTCTGTAACGAACGTTCGCAATCCTGACCGAAAAGAAGGTCAGGAACTCATGCCAATGCGAGATTTTCGCAGCGAACTCAAAAGCAAGATGCAAGAACTTTCCATGGACTCTGACTTTGCTCGCCGGTACGTCAACGATGGTTTTTCTGGTGGTGAAATGAAGCGGGCAGAGATCCTGCAACTGGCAATGCTTCGGCCACGCTTCGCCATCTTGGATGAGACTGACAGTGGTCTCGACGCTGATGCCGTGCGGCTCGCGAGTGAAAGCATCGCGCGAATCGGTGGCGCAGAAATGGGCATTCTGATCATCACGCATCATGAGCAACTCTTAGAACACAATATCCCCTTGCAAACTCATGTCATGTTAGGAGGACGTATTGTTGAATCCGGAGGCCCAGAATTGGCAGCCGAACTTCATAAACAGGGCTATGACCGAATTAGAAAGGCTTACCCTGAGGCCGCTGCTGCTGAAGAGGCCATGGAAGCAGAACGTCGACTTGAAGCCACAACATCCTGACGCACCCGACACCCGGAAAAGGAAATCATACGATGTCTATTGACACTGAGGAATCTTCGACGCTCGCACTGGGGGAAATCAATAAATATGATTTCCGTACAGACACACCTTCCATTTTCAAGGCGCGCCGAGGACTCGACCGAGATATTGTCTCTCAGATTTCTGAAATGAAAAAAGAGCCGGCTTGGATGCGAGATTTCCGACTGAAATCGCTCGACATTTTCAACTCGAAACCAATGCCACACTGGGGCGGCAACATTGGCATCGATTTTCAAGATATCTTTTACTACCTCAAGCCTGCTGAGCAGCAGGGTAAAACCTGGGAGGAAGTGCCAGAGGAAATCAAGAAGACCTTTGACCGTCTTGGGATTCCAGAAGCTGAAAGAAAATTCCTCTCTGGAGTAAAAGCTCAGTTTGAGAGCGAAGTTGTTTACGGATCACTTCAGGAAGACCTTGCAAAAAAAGGTGTCATCTTTACCGACACTGACACCGCGGTGCGAGAGCACCCAGACCTTCTGAGGGAGTACTTTGGGTCAATCATCCCGCCAAGTGACAACAAATTTGCAGCTCTCAACTCGGCGGTCTGGTCGGGCGGGTCTTTCATTTACGTCCCCAAAGGTGTTTCTATCGAGTTTCCCCTTCAGGCATACTTCCGCATCAATGCCGAGAGCATGGGGCAGTTTGAGCGAACATTAATTATCGTTGACGAAGGCGCACATGTGCATTACGTCGAGGGGTGCACTGCTCCGATGTACTCAACTGAGAGCCTTCATTCCGCAGTTGTTGAAATTGTTGTGAAGAAACATGGCCGTTGCCGTTACACAACGATTCAGAACTGGGCGAACAACATCTACAATTTGGTAACAAAACGCGCTCTTGCGTATGAGGGTGCAATGATGGAGTGGATTGACGGCAATCTCGGAAGTCAACTCACCATGAAATACCCGGCTGTTTACATGATGGAGCCTGGGGCACGAGGTGAGATTCTTTCCATTGCATTTGCGACCGCCGGCCAGCACCAAGACGCGGGCGCAAAACTTGTTCATGCTGCACCGAACACTTCTGGAAGAATTGTCTCCAAGAGCATTTCAAAAAACGGTGGTCGCTCAAGCTATCGCGGACTCGTTCGCGTTGAGCCCGGTGCAAAGAAAAGTCGCTCAAGTGTGGTTTGCGATGCACTAATTCTTGATGACATCAGTCGTAGTGACACGTATCCATATATTGAAATCGAGGAACAGGACGTCTCGATTGGTCACGAAGCAAGTGTTTCAAAGATTGGAGAAGAACAGTTATTTTACCTCAAGAGTCGCGGTCTCTCCGAAGCTGAAGCAAGCACAATGATCGTAGGTGGTTTTATCGAGCCACTTGTTAAAGAACTTCCCATGGAATATGCCGTCGAGATGAATCGTCTGATCGAATTACAGATGGAAGGTTCCGTCGGCTAACCCACCCCTCTCCCCTGACTTCACTTATTCTGGCTTCATGACGACGACAACCGCCCCTGCCTCACTATTTAATCGCGACGCATTCCACCAGTTGCTTGCTGAAAATCCTCTGCCCGAATGGGCGGACGAGCAACGTCGTTCCTGCATGGATCAACTCGAGAAACTCGTTTTACCGGATCGTCGGCAAGAACACTGGATGCGAACAGATCTTCGTATGTTCAAGCCGGACATGTGGGGTCTGCGACCGGCATCTTCTTCTGAACCACCTGCCGGTCTTCTTTCGGCACGATTTCCGTCCTCTAACGATCAATCTCATGATGCTCAGACAATGGGACGGCCTGACTACGCAGGCCATTTCAAGACAATAAACGGCCACGTTGTCCAGAATGAAATTGATCCGGCCCTTGCTGAGCGAGGAGTCCTTTTCGGTACTGCCGAAGATGTGCTTGCTAGTAGCGGTGAGGTGCTGAAGAACCACTGGCTTCAGATCATCGATTCAAAGGATGACTTTTTTGCTGCTCTACACGGCGCATTTCACCGAGGCAGCGTGATCCTTTATGTCCCTCCTGGTGTCCGCATTGCAGAACCGATTCATTGCCTTGCTGCCATTGATGACGGTGGTGTCGACACATCGCATGTACTTGTTGTTCTCGGAGAAGATGCTGAAGCTACCGTTCTTACAGAGACCGCGGCGTGTGGAGCCGCTGGATCAGGAACCGGATTCCACTGCGGTGGCACGGAAATAGTCGTAGGGAAAAATGCACTCCTTCGAATGGTGAACGTTCAAAACTGGGACCGCGGAGTGTGGCACGTCGCTCGGCAAAAAGCGATTATTCACGAAAACGCCAAATTACAATGGACGCTTGCAGCACTTGGCAGCCGGTTGTCTCAAGTAGCACAAGATGTAGCGCTGGTCGGGAAAAATGCTGAGGCTCAAGTCAATGGTGTCATGTTTACTGAAGGCAAGCAACAACTTGTCTACAACACACTCCAGCATCACGAGGCCCCGTCTTGCCGCAGCGACCTTCTTTATAAAGGTGCGCTGCAAGACCGCAGCCGTCTTGTATGGCGTGGAATGATCAAGGTTGACAAGGCCGCTCAAAAAACAGATGGCTATCAGCGAAACGATAACTTAATGCTTTCTGAAGCGGCACGGTCGGACTCAATCCCCGGTCTTGAAATTGAGGCTGATGATGTTCGCTGCACCCATGGCGCAACCAGTGGTCGCGTTGATGAAGAGCAAATTTTTTATGCACAAGCGCGGGGATTATCGGCAGACGAAGCCGCGAGACTCGTTGTTGCAGGATTCTTTCAGCAGGTCTTCGACCGCATAACAATAGCCTCTGTTCGAGAGGCATTGGCAACGGCCATAGGAAGCCGAATCCGTCGAGTATCTTAACCCAGCAGAAATCGCCATCCATCAACGCTCACCCAAAGCCTTTCTTTTATGCCAGAATTTATTCATGTTGCCGATGTAGCTGACGTCTCAGACCCAGGAAAAGTACTTGTCGAAGTTGATGGCGAAATGATTGCCCTCTTCCATGTAAGTGGTTCGTTCTATGCGATCGATGATGTTTGCACTCATGACGGAGGTCCGCTTGTTGACGGCGAACTTCAGGACTACACAATCGCTTGTCCGAGACACGGCGCAAAATTCGACATCCGCACTGGTGCCGCTCTTTCGATGCCAGCAATTCGACCCACCCATGCACATGATGTAAAAGTTGAAAACGGGAGTGTTTCTGTACGAATTCGAGAGCCTGGATCGGGGCCGAACGGAACTCCATCGCCGTCCTCCGTACCGGCAGTAGCAGCCGCACATGCAGTTCCGTCGCAAAAGACAGACACCACCACGAGACAACACGACACACCATCAACTGGCACACCAGATGATGCACCAACTGAAACTCAAAGCCTTACAACTCAGACTCTCTCTGAGGATCTTGTTCGTGAATTACTAAAGCAAGTAAAAGACCCAGAATTATTCGTAAACATCGTTGACTTAGGATTGATTTATGACGTTTCCTTTAGTCCTGCACCAGATGAATTGAAACAACTTGTCTCCATTGACATGACAATGACGAGTCCAGCCTGTCCTGCTGGACCACAATTAATTGCCGACACAAAACGTGTTGTCAACACGCACGAAAAAGTCGCTGACGTCGAGGTTCGGATTGTTATGGAACCACCGTGGACACCAGACCGCATGACCGACGATGCCCGCGACCAACTGGGAATCTTTTGATTTCTCTTTCAACTGCACTTCAGCATGCGTCTCTTACTTTATGAATGGTGCTCATCAGGTGGAATGCGGAGTGAATTTGCTCGTGACATTCTACAGAAGGCTCCTCTTGAAGACTTCCTGAGGGAAGGCCGCCTCATGCTTGAGACACTTGCATGTGATGCTGAAAAAAACGTGGATCTGGAAGTCACTGTAATGGTTGACGCCACCCTTCCCGTGACGGAGGTGCCCCACTTTTCTAAACATATTACTGTTGAGAAATTTGCTCCTGGCACGCACCACTCGTCACTTCTCGCCATGGCCTCTGAGGCTGACCAGATCATTCTCATCGCGCCAGAAACTCATGGCATTCTACTCCAGACCATCATCGCCGTAGAGCAAGCAGGTTTTGGAGACAGGCTTGTTAATTGCCCAGCACCTTTTATCCATACCGCGAGTGACAAGCAGATGACATGCCTGACGCTCGCAGCTGCTGGCATCCCGACACCCGCTGGCTGCCAAATAGCCACAGGCGGAAGCCTTCCTGCCGGTTTCCGTCTACCTGCCGTTCTTAAAGCTTGTTCAAGTGCCGGATGTGACGGGCTGATGATTATCCAGGACCGCTCCGATTTTGTTTCACCAGAAACAGACTCTCGGCTCGAATGCCAGGTTCCGGGCATCCCGGGCAGTGTCTGTTGTCTCTGTCGAGCCGATTCAATCGTCCCACTACTCCCGCTCGAACAAGTGTTCACTGACGCCCAACAGCCGGTGTACATCGGTGGCCGTCTCATTCATGAACATTTTCATGCTCGGATGCAGTCTCTTGCAGTACGGTCAATCGACGCTCTCAATAAAACAACACAATCCAGAGCCCGTGGCTGGGTCGGAGTTGATATGATTCTGGGTAGTTGCGATGACGGGCACGACGACCGCGTGCTTGAAATCAATCCTCGTCTCACCACTTCTTTTGTTGGCTTATCTGGTGCCCTGCACGGCGGCCTCATTTACCCACTCCTCAATCACATCCAAGGTAGAGAAATCCGCCTTGCGCCATGGAACACCGAAGCCTGTGAGTTTTCCTTGGCGTAACATTTACACGCAATTGTTTTCGTTCATGTCACCAACGTCGATCAATTCATGGCTGGCTTTTGATATTGGCGGAGCCAATATCAAAGCTGCTGACGGACGCGGATGGTCCTACAGTGAACCTTTTGCGATGTGGCAGGAGTGGAAGCGACTCCCTGATGTTCTCGCTCACATAAAGAGCCTTCTCCCGGCTAGCAACTATGCCGTCACCATGACGGGGGAGATTGCCGACTGCTTTTCTGGCCGCAGCGAGGGCGTCAAACATATCGTTGAATCGTGTTCCCTCGCCCTAGGCAAAAGAGACGTCGTTTTCTATTGCGTCGATGGCTCGCTACTTGGGGCGACTGACGCTACGCAGAATCCACTCGACGTCGCTGCTTCAAACTGGCATGCTCTGGCTCGACTCGCTGGCTCAATTGTCTCTTCAGAACGCAGTTGGCTTATTGATATTGGCTCAACAACCACTGATATTGTGCCTCTGGCATACGGACAGCCAATTCCTCAGGGGATGACTGACTGGGATCGGCTTCTCTGCGGTGAACTCGTCTACACGGGCATGGAACGCACACCTGTACCCGCCCTCGTACAGTCGCTTCCTCACCGGGGGAACTCACGGCCAGTTGCTTGCGAGTGCTTTGCCACATCTCACGATGTCTGGCTCCTTCTCGGCGTCCTGCCTGAAGACACCCAGTCGAACACTACAGCCGACCACAAGCCGGCCACCCGTGATGCGGCTCG
>CAJQGO010000191.1 GCA_905477565.1 uncultured Planctomycetota bacterium | reverse complement strand
GTGTGGACTTTACTGCCGTGAGTAAAAGGATTGACTCCCTGCGCCCGACCTTCTTCATTGACATGAACAATGAGTTTGAATCCTAATTCTTTTGCAATGTAATTATCCCGTAACTGATACATCTCCTGGAACTTCCAGGTGGTGTCGACATGCATAAGCGGAAATGGTGGCTTGGCTGGATAGAACGCCTTCTCAGCCAGTCGAACCATAACGGCTGAATCTTTGCCGATTGAGTAGAGCATGACAGGGTTGTCAAACTCGGCAGCGACTTCACGAATGATATGAATGCTTTCAGCTTCAAGCTGTCGCAAATGGGTGAGCGAGTAGGCGGTCATCGGGTCTCACGTTTAGGAAAACAAAGAATTTCCCGTACTGTAGGGTAAATTACAGAAATGAAGCAATTCCTCCTCAGCCCACAGTTTCAGGTTTCTTGTGGTATTTTTCCGGCATGCTTTTTGGAGATCGTGAACATAGGTAATTTAGTGGAGTATTCAACACCATCGTTTGGAGGCTCTTCTTATGAACACACAGACACCAAGCCAATTTTTTCAGCGTGAGGGATTTATGCGTGCCATTCTCTTTGCACTTCTTTCAACCATTGTTTGTGTGCAATTCAGCCAGGCAGCCGAACGAAATATCATCGTCTTTGTGACAGATGATGAATCACCAACGTTGGGTTGTTACGGTGACCACGTGGCTGTGACCCCGGCTATTGATGCCATGGCAGCAGATGGGATTGTGTTTGACAATGCATTCGCAACGACAGCCAGTTGTTCAGCAAGCCGATCAGTAATCCTGTCTGGATTACATAATCACACCAACGGTCAGTATGGGCACCAGCATGCCTTTCATAAGTTTGCAAGCTGGTATGACGTGGTTAGCCTGTCACTTCCTCGAGCATTAGCCCGAGCTGACTACCGAACAGCTCGTATTGGGAAGTACCACGTGGCGCCGGAGGAGGTGTATCATTTCGAAACCGTCCTTGATGGAAATCCACGTAATGCAGTTCAGATGGCAGATGCTTCTGCCGAAGTTATCAAGTCAAAAAGCGACAAGCCTTTTTTTCTCTACTTTGCTACGAGTGATCCCCATCGTGGAGGTGGGCGCGATGAAGACTCTTCATTGGAACTGAAACCAGATCTTTTTGGAAACATAAAAAACCGAGGAAGCCATAAAGGAATCAAGGAAGTTTTTTTTGAATCTGAGGATATGCAGATTCCATCTTTCTTGCCCGACACGGCAGAAACTCGCAGCGAGCTTGCTCAGTACTATCAGTCGTGTGCTCGCATTGATCAGGGGCTTGCACGACTCATTGAGATTTTGAAAGAAGCCAATCTTTTTGACAAAACACTCATACTTTTTACCAGTGACCATGGCATGGCCTTCTCTGGTGGCAAAACAACAGTATACGAACCGGGCCTTCGTGTTCCTTTTGTCGTTCGTGATCCGTATTCAAAACATCGAGGAGTACGAACTCAGAGTATTGTCAATCACACAGACATCGCGCCGTCATTACTTGATTTCGCCGGCGAGCTTGACCATCAAAAGCAGCGTCCAAAGCATTGGGTGGCACCAAACCAATACTGGAAAGATAAGCCGTACGCTACGAATGAAAATCATGGCCCTCGAAAAGGCATTGAAGCGTATCACGGACGATCCTGGATCCCAGTTCTGTCTGACACGGATATCGAAATTCACGATGCTCATTTTGCATCACATACGTTCCATGAAATTCAGATGTATTATCCCATGAGAGCCATACGGGATCATGACTGGAAACTCATCTGGAATATTGCACATCCACTCCCGTACCCTTTTGCTTCCGATCTCTGGGCAGCCAGTAGCTGGCAGTCTCAGTATCGGCGGAGTCTTGATGCTCCCTACGGAACGAAAACCGTCCAAGAATATATTCATCGTCCAAGGTTTGAGCTGTATCACATTGCCGAAGATCCAGAGGAGACCGTGAATCTTGCTGATGATCCAAATCAGGCAGCAGTGCTTCTCAGATACAAAGAAAAGCTCAAATCAATGCAACGGCAATTTGCAGATCCTTGGATAACCAAGTGGGATTACGAGTAGTCGTTATCTTCTCCACAGAAGTTGCAGGGAGAGGCCAAGGCCGGGGTCAAACTCGATGACATCAGTACGTCCAGAAGTGAAGCTCGTCCCTTGAAAAAGTTCACGGTCAAAGAGGTAGGAGGCGAGGAACTCAAGGCTGAAGCCAGCTCCAATTTGTTGATCGAGGCCAATGCCAGCACGCTGGTCGAACACATAGAAACGTTCTTTTTCAATCACACGATCAGCCAAAAAATAAATCTGCGTATCAGTGCGATAGCCACCAAACAACCATAGTTTTTCAGCTAAACGTCGACGCACCATGGCATTTACATTCACGAGTGGAAAGTAGTTGAATGTAACCTCCCAATCATCATTTGGGCGCCATTCAATTCCAGCAGGCAAACCAATTTTTGCCTCAAGTGTCTCATCGGGCTTCCACACGTAAGCGATTCCTGGAAGAGGGTAAGGTAACTGAGATGTTGGTGAATAGAAGAGACTAAAGCTCCAGTCGTCACGCTGGTTTCGTGCTGGTACGGTTGCAAAGAGAATTGACATGAGTGTCAGATCGCGACCAGCATGAAAAGGTTTGTCACTCGCTGAACCAAAGAGGAACGTACCACCAACGGTGCTGCCAGAGGCAAGAGGACGAATATGAGTGACCCCAGTTTCAACCAGCCAGAATTGACTTGGCACGGGTTCGGCTGAATCAGGCAGGATTGCATTTGTTGCCAGCTCGAGTCGTCCAAACTTGGCAATTGCCAACCAAAGCGGTTTTCCTTCTTCCGGAATACCAAGAGGCATAGCCACTCGGGCAAACTGTGCATTCATTTGCAGGTTTGCTGGTTGATTGACGACCGGTGTGTTTGGGGCCCAAAAACCACCCATGCTCAAAGGAGCGCCCCGACCAAAGCTAGGCTTCTTCCGTCGACTGGACCCAGGCTCAATCGGGTCCAGATCAGCAATCGGTTCGCTGGCGAATGTATCCTGCTCAAGATTAAAGTCGACCGGTGGGAGGAGATCAATGCGTTGACTGGCATTCCGATACGGCGTCCATTGATTTGCCGTATTGTTCAAAGGCGTTTCATATGGTGCTGAATCAACAGGTTGCACCCAAACAACTTCTTGTGCTGAAATCGTGCTCGCCATGAGGCAGCACCAGAACGAGAACTGAAGATGCAAATGATGGGGTGACACGGTGAAACCACAGGTGGGTCATGGAATGTGAGTGAGACCTTAGCGAGCCTGTCAATGGCGTGCAATTCCGGAACATCTGCAAAGAAAGTACGTGCTTGCGGCCGCAATCGAGAATTTGAGCCTTTGGAACATCACCCTGTTGCGTTCTCGTATACATTGTTTTCAGTAACACGATGCGGAAGTAGCAGTAGAGTCTTGTAGAAAAAGTATTCAGAGTTTGGAGTTGGAAGCATGTCAAAAATTTTTGATCTCGATGAATTTGTTCAGAAGGCAATTCATCACCGTGCCTCTGATATACATTTTCAGACTGGTGATGAACCCCAATTTCGAATTGATGGTGCTATTCGACAGATTAACTTGCCAAAGGTTTCATCCCAGCAGATCGAAGATCTAAAGAGTCTCCTGCTCGATGATCGTTCCTCGAGACAACTCGATGAGCATGGGGCTGTTGATCGCGGCTACCAGGTAAAAGGAATTGGGACCACAAAAGCCTGCCGTCTTCGCGCAAGTTTTGCGAAGTGTCTTGAAGGTTTTAAGGTGGTCTGTCGAATTGTTCCTGAGGATATTCCAACAATCAAAGGATTTGGAATGCCTGAGATTTTCGAAAAAATCGCTCTCGAGAATACTGGTATGGTTATCGTTTCAGGTGTGACTGGTAGCGGGAAGTCGACAACCATTGCTGCAATGATTGATTACATCAATCAGAATCAACAAAAGCATATTCTGACACTCGAAGATCCGATTGAGTTTGTCCACACACCACACCGCTCAGTTTTTACACACCGTGAAAAAAATGCTCATTTCGACACGTTCTCAGATGGCTTGCGGACGGCACTACGGCAAGACCCCGATGTAATTCTTGTTGGAGAAATGCGAGACAAAGAAACGATCCAGGCGGCTATGCAGGCTGCCGAAACTGGGCACCTCGTATTTGCAACGGTGCACTCGGCTAGTGTCGCAGACATTCCAGAGCGAATCATTTCCACGTTTCCAGAAGATGAGCAGGATCAAGTTCGTTCACAAATTGCAAATGTCTCAAATAGCTTTATCGCGCAGTCTCTTGTCGGTAAAAAAAATCAAGGCAGTGCTGCAGCATTTGAAATACTGCGATTGAATAATGCTGCTCGTAATCTAATTCGCGAACATAAAAGCTTTCAGTTGGACTCAATCATGCAAACTCAGCGGCGAGAAGGCATGGTGACTCTTACCCAGTCTTTTATCGACCTTTATGCAAAAGAAGTCATTTCTGCTGACGTGTTACGAGCCCATGCGCCAGACGTATTACGCGCGGAAACATTTATAAAAGAAAATCCACAGCAAGCGTAGAAGGTCGATGTGCCGTCACAGATTTACACAACAGCTCAGGAAGGAAGTGGTCATATGAAGAATCATAAAAGACGCCAATTCATAGCGAGTGGTTTTTTGGGTGGATTCACCAGTTGGTTGTATCCATCTCATGCAGTGGCAGAGGATCGAACGACTCCTCATGAAATTGAAGGACCTTTTTATCCAGTCATGCCACAAAAAGACAAAGATTTTGACCTGACTCACGTCACGGGACGTCGAGGTCCTGCGAAAGGAAAAGATATATGGATTACGGGAGAGGTTTATGATTCCGCAGGGAATCCAGTGGAAGATGCAATGGTTGAAATCTGGCAGGCAAATGCCGAAGGTCGTTACAACCACCCGCATGATCCAAACCCTGCTCCACGTGATCAGAATTTTCAAGGATGGGCTATCGTGCCGAGTGGCACGGCAGGTGGTTTTCGTTTCCACACGGTCATGCCTGGTAGCTATCCTGCCGGTCCTGGCTGGGAACGCCCGCCTCATATCCATTTCAAGGTGATGAAGCGAGGCTTTGTTGAACTGATAACACAGATGTATTTCCCGGGTCACCCGCTCAATGAAACAGATCGACTGCTTCAGCGTAAAACAGATGCAGAACAGAAATTGATGATTGCAGAAGTCCTCCGAGAGCGGGACAGTGACTTTCACTATCGCATTGTTCTTGAAAGGGCATAGACAGACGCGTCAAAGTATCCATGTGGTATCAAGTGGCTCCTATGTCGCGGGAATCATCATGCAAAAAAGAGACGTTGGAGAATGATGGTATGGGAATCCAGAATGGAGTGATCGGTTTCGGTGTGATGATCTCCTCACTGGTTCTTGCATCCGGAGACAAGCAGGTCCAGCCTCTCGAAGTGAAAGGTCCACTTGCAATAAAAATACGTGGGAATGTGCTCGTCCCATATTCAGCAGACTCTAAGGAGGAGGTTGCGAAACTGCTGGGCCCGCAACAAGCAGAAAGTGTTGAAAAGCAAATCAGCTTTGAGACGCACAGAGTCCTCCTGTTTCAGTGGGCAGGATCAGGGCAAGATGTATTAGTCAGTACCATCCATGATGAAGTGGTGACCTTTCAATACACGCGTGGCAGAACACGTGATCTTCGTCAGCACTTCCAAGCCTTTGCCGTAGACAAGCAAATAGTTTGGAAAGTAACAGAGTCAGACAAGACTGGAAAATAGTCCAGTGGGATAAAAGCCGACTTAGGAAGTTCTCAACGTTTCCGCCTGACGCCGAATCTTTTTGAGTTCACCTGGGTCCTTGCGTCCAAGATTCCGCAACTGCATTGACATCCGCGGATTCTTTTTCAAGAGCTTCTCGTGTCGAGCAAGAAAATCCCAGTAAAGTGTTGTGAAGGGACAGGCGTCAGGGCCATGGGCGACTTTTGGTTTATACCGGCATGTCTTACATGCATTACTCATCCGATCAATATAAGCCCCTGTTGCACAGTAAGGTTTTGATGCCATAACACCACCGTCAGCAAACTGACTCATACCAATCGTATTTGGTAGCTCCACCCATTCGACCGCATCAACATAGACAGCGAGATACCATTTATGGATGTCTTCTGGTTTGACGCCATACATCATTGCAAATAGACCGGTGACCATGAGACGTTGAATGTGATGTGCGTATCCATATTCGAGCGTTTGCCCAAGTGCATCTTTCAAACAATTCATGTCTGTCTCACCGGTCCAATAAAAGCCTGGCAATGGCTGATCTGCTCCGAGTGCATTTCGTTGTGCATATTCCGGCATGAATCGCCAATAGATCCCACGAACATATTCTCGCCAGCCGAGAATCTGTCGTATGAATCCCTCGGTGGCTGCCAAAGGAGCAGACCCTTCGCGGTATGCATTTTCAGCAGCAGCAATAACATCACGGGGGTCAAGAAGTTTCAGGTTCAGAGCGACTGAGAGACGCGAGTGATAGAGCCATGGTTCACCCGTCCATATTGCATCTTGATAGACTCCAAAATTTGACAATCGATAGGTGATAAAATCTCGAAGTGCGGCACGTGCATCTTTTTTTGTGACAGGCCAATCAAATTGTTCAAGTGAACCGGGATGTTTTTGAAATCGCTTTGATACAAGATCGATAACTGTACGTGTTAACGCATCTGGTTTGAATCGTTTTGGTGATCGTAGTTTTTCTGGTCCAGATTTCCCAAAACTTCCACGATTATCTGCGTCGTAATTCCACTGTCCACCTGCAGGTTCACCGTTATCCATTAAAACGTTGAAGCGCTCACGCAGTGGACGATAAAAAAATTCGAGCCGTAGCTGCTTTCGCCCTGCGGCATGTTCAGAAAAATCATCAACTGTGGTAAAGAAGTGACGATCAGGACGTATCTCTAATGGGATGCCAGCATTTTTTGCAGCCTCTTCCAATGCCGCTCGAACTCGCCACTCACCCGGCTCGACACAAATTAAGCGTTCTGGTTTTGTTCCTTTTTTTTTGAATTGACTCAGGCTCGCTTTGAGTGCCGCAGCAAGCGACATCGGTTCTTGAGACTTCTTTTTTTCACCTATTTCCCGGTAATCGACCGTGAATCCATCGTCTATCAGGTGGTCCCGGAAATGCCTCATTGCAGAAAGGAAAAGAACAATCCGAGCTTTATGTGTCCAGACATGCGTCGATTCTTCAGCCACTTCCGCCATCCAAATGACGTCTTTACTCGTATCAAAGTCATCAAACACGGCACTTGATTGATCGAGCTGATCACCAAGAACAAGAACAAGATTTCGACACATGGGGTGGTGACCTTTGGAAGAGAGAAAACGTCGAGCAAAAGTGCTTGAGAGAAGCAGTTTCTAACAAATTAACGCCTCTTTTTACGCATTTTCCAAAACATCGGTTAGTAATTCGTGGATTGTGCGGTTTTAAACGATAGCAGGTTTCGTAATGCCGACAGTCCCGCTTGGGACTTGTGAGAAAGGAACTAACTGTGATTGCCCTCGCCGATCCAAATCGTCAAATCCCAAACTCTTCAAAACTATCTCAGAGAAGTTCGAGAATTTCCTCGAGATCGAGTGATCCAAAAAAGATCATAGGCCTTTCACCCTCTGAGAAACGAAGAAAAACTATTCTTTCCAAAAAAAGGGTGGCTCTTTTTGACAGGGATATTGAGTACATCGGAGGAGATGTCTTCCTTGAAAAGGATGCAGAGTTACTCGCCAATTCACCACCAGCAGACGCAAAAATTCCATTAGAAGGCTTCTCTTCAGATAAAAAGTCTGCTGCGGGTCGTTCCCTTTCACCATACTTGGCCAGCTTGTATCAAACGCGGCTCCTGTCGAAAGATGAAGAGCAATTCTATTTCCGAAGAATGAATTGGTTGAAATTCCAGGCACTTCAAAAACGGAGCCGTCTTGATCCAAAACGAGCGACAATGAAGCAGATGAAGCAAATCGAAGGCATTCTTGCGGAGGCGGAGACGGTAAAGGCAATCCTTATAACATCCAACCTTCGCTTGGTTGTCTCAATCGCTAAGAAATTTAATGAACCAAGTCACTCTTTCGATGAACTTATCAGCGAAGGAAATGTTGCCTTGATGCGATCTGTTGAGAAGTTCAATTTTGCTCTGGGAAATCGGTTCAGTACGTATGCGACGTACGCTATCCAGAGACACTTCTTCCGAATTTCTCATAAGGGACGTCAGTACCGTAATCGATTTGCCTCTGATGATGAGCCCGTGAAGGATCGAGCAGAAGAAGTATCAGATCATGAATCGTGTTCTCCTGATCAGGTCCGTTATCTTAAAACACTGTTTTCGAAGTTTCTGGATTCCCTTGAGTCCCGGGAACAGCAGATTGTGCTGGCCCGATTTGGTTTCGATGGTGATAAGCCGAAAACATTTCGGCAACTCGGAACAGAAATGGGAGTCTGTAAAGAAAGAATCCGTCAAATACAGACACGTGCGATAGCAAAGTTGCGAACAATGGCCGAAGAAGCAAATCTTGAACGGACAATCGGCGACTGGCTGTAAACTGAAGTCTTCAACTGAAAAAATCCTTGTTGGAGTGCATCACGTGCAGAAAGTTCTAA
The DNA here is from genome assembly GCA_905477565.1 of uncultured Planctomycetota bacterium. Taxonomy (GTDB): domain Bacteria; phylum Planctomycetota; class Planctomycetia; order Pirellulales; family UBA1268; genus UBA1268. Next base: position 9,428 of record CAJQGO010000191.1, on the reverse strand, counting down.
TTATTGGCGCCGGTGGAATAGGCTCGGCGGTGGCGAGAGAAATTGTGGCTTCCGGAGGAAGTGTTTTTCTCGCGGGCCGTAATACAGAAAGTCTTCAGAAACTCTCTTCGGAGTTGAACTGTGAGTGGGAAACTCTCGAAGCAACAGACGCGGCATCTGTTGACGCATGTGGTGATAAAGCTGCAGAGAATCTCGAAGGAGTAACGGGCATCGTCAATTGCGTTGGATCAATTCTTCTAAAGCCAGGACATCTCACGAGTTCCGATGAATGGCATGAAACAATTGCGGCGAATTTAACGACTGCGTTTCACTGCGTTCGCACTGCTGGTCGACTTCTACGAAGTTCAGGCGGATCAGTTGTTCTGCTATCGAGTGCAGCTGGTAGGATCGGTCTTGCGAATCACGAGGCCGTTGCGGCAGCAAAAGCGGGTGTCATAGGGCTTACGCGTTCAGCAGCTGCCACGTATGCTCGGTCGAAGATTCGGTTTAATTGCGTGGCACCTGGGCTTGTTCGAACACCTCTGGCTGCAGGTCTCTTATCAAGTGAGCTTGCTGAAAAAGCTTCTGTCTCAATGCATCCCCTCGGGCGGATTGGTGAACCAGAAGATGTTTCGAGTGCGGTGTGCTGGTTCCTTGATCCAAAAAATTCGTGGGTAACGGGCCAGATTCTGGGAGTGGATGGAGGCCTTGCTGATCTGAAGGCCAAGAACTAACGCGGCATACGCTCTGTTCTGTTCCCCCGAATCTTTCTTTCACATGTACAATAAAGGTTTCCAGACATAGCCTGCACTCAAGAAAATCAAATGGCCACTCCTTTAGAATCAAGTGAATTACCTACTGCAGATCCAAATTCGCCACTTGATGTGATTCATCATGTTGCAATTGCTGTCAGCAATGTCGCAAAAGCAGTTGACTGGTATACAAAACACTTTCGCTGCGATATTGAATATCAGGATGAGACCTGGGCACTTCTTGAATTTGGAAACACCCGGCTGGCACTTGTTATTCCAGATCAGCACCCACCACATATTGGTTTTATCCATCCACAGGCGAAAGCCTTTGGCGAACTACAATCCCATCGAGATGGCACGCGGAGTTGCTACGTTGCTGATCCTGCCGGAAACGCCGTTGAAGTGCTTGCTCCGATAGGAACATGATGAAAAGTGTCGTTTCAGGTGCTCGAGTTCTCCTTCTTCAGGTGCTTGCCACCAGTTTCATGACTGGACTCATCTGGTTTGTTCAGGTTGTGCATTATCCTTTGATGGACGGGTGGCCTCACGATGAGTTTGGCAGTTGGGAGGTGGCCCATCGTGACCGCACTGGGCCAGTGGTTATTCCTCCCATGCTGATTGAAGGTGTCGTTGCTGTCTGGTTACTTCTGCATCGGCCGCGGGGTGTTCATCCACTTTTCCCTATCCTTGGAATGACGGCACTCTTGGGAATTTGGGCAAGCACATTTTTTCTTCAAGTGCCCTGTCATCTGCGGCTTTCGACCGGCTGGGATGCTCAAACACACCGTTTTCTCGTCGATTCAAATTGGATACGGACTATCCTCTGGTCATTCAGAATGGCCCTTTCTGTAGGCATGTTGTGGCAGTTCTGGTTGGCATGTAAGCCAGATTTGGCCGACCTTGCGTCCCTCCAGCAGGACTCCTAATCTCCCAATCCACAGCCGCTTGGTGGTTCTTTTGTTACGGATTTGGTCAGGGAGGTTGTTCAATGTCTGAGTCTCTTTCTATGGTTGCAAAGCTGGTCGAAGGCCAGCTTGTCATACCCGATGCGCTTGATTTTCAAGAGCACATAGTGGCAGCGTCAACTTTGGAGACGGCAACTGCAGACGCCATAACACTCGTTGACTCTGCTGAGCGATTGCCGAGTTTAGCCAAAAGCCAAGCAGCGGCTGCTATTGTTCCAGTAGGTACTGGGACGCAGGATCGACCAACGATTGAGGTTGAAGATGTTCATAAAGCCTTTTCAAAAATCATTCAACATTTTCGTCCTCCGCGTGCTCGACACCGTCAAGGTGTGAGTCCTCAAGCAGTCATAGATTCCTCGGCCCGACTTGCTGGTGATGTTGAAGTCCAACCTTTGGCTCTCATCGGTCAAGATGTTGAGCTTGCGGAGGGAGTTGTTATTCATGCAGGAGCGCGAATTGGTGCGGGCTGCCGGATTGGTGCCGGAACAACGGTCTTTGCAAATGCAGTTCTTTATGAGGATACCCTTGTTGGTCGAGATTGTATTATTCACGCCAACGCCGTTTTGGGAGCGTTTGGATTTGGGTACAAGCCAGATACAAAAGGTCTAGAGCTCTCCGCTCAACTCGGCTGGGTTGAATTAGGCGATCATGTTGAAGTTGGTGCTGGAACAACGATTGACCGTGGAACATACGGGCCAACCGTAATTGGCAGCGGCACAAAAATAGACAATCTCGTCATGATTGCTCATAACTGTCGAATCGGTCGTCATAATATGATCTGCTCCCAAGTAGGTGTGGCAGGAAGTACAACGACTGGTGAATGGGTAATCATGGCAGGTCAATGTGGGCTGCGTGATCACATTCACATTGGTGATGGCGCAGTGCTTGGTGCACGATCAGGCGTCTCAAATGATGTTCCACCAAAGCAAACGGTACTTGGTGAACCGGCTATTGATCTGAGACAACGGAAGTTGCAACTTGCTTCAATGTCGAAGCTTCCTGAGATGAGAAAGCATGTGAAGCACCTGCTCAAACGAGTTGAAGAATTGGAACAGACGTCTCAAGTGGCCTCAAAAGAGTCTTCCTCGAAAGCGGCCTAGGATCGCATTGGAGAGGAATACGTGTCCTCGATGCGTGTTTTGAAATCGCTAGATAAAGAGTAGTTGATAGCACAATGAAAGCCTTGTCCGGGGATGTGAACGAACTGCCATCACTCGACGGAGAACTCGTCGGTATTCTTGCTGGCTGGGGACGGTTCCCAATTGCTACTGCTGAAGCGATCCATCGACGTGGTGGCCGAGTTGCTATTTTAACGATCCGTCATCATGCGGAAGAATCACTCGAGGAAATAGCGGATGTCTATGGAGAAGTAGGCGTTGCTGAAATTGGAAAAGCCATCGACTTTTTTCGTCAGAATGGCGTGCGTCGAGCGACGATGGCCGGCAAAATTCATAAGAAGCAACTGTTTCGTCGATTCGGATGGATTCGACATCTTCCCGACTGGCAAGGGCTTAAGACATTTTGGCCACACTTTGTCACTCGTAGCAAAGACAACCGTGACGATGCGCTTCTTGGAGCAATTGCAGTAACCTTTGAAAAATCAGAAATTCGGATTTGTCCAGCAACAGATTTTGCTCCCGAACTCTTGGCAACAGAAGGTGTGCTGGCGGGCAAGCCACTCTCCAAACGTCGGATGGCGGATGTGGTTTTTGGATGGCGGCTTGCGAAAGAACTTGGACGTCTTGATATCGGCCAGACAGTAGTCGTGAAGAACCAGGCTCCAATGGCACTGGAAGCAATTGAGGGTACTGATGAGTGCATACGGCGGGCAGGTCGGCTTTGCCGTTCTGGTGGCATGACCGTCGTGAAGGTTGCAAAGCCTCAGCAAGATGAACGGTTTGACATGCCGACAATTGGTATCGGTACGCTCCAATCAATTCGAGCGTCAGGAGGCAAGGTGCTTGTGATTGAGGCTGGTAAGACAATCCTTGTCGATCGGGAGCAGATCACCGCATATGCAAGTCGTTGTGGTATTTCAATTGTGAGTTGCTACGACGTTGCTGGAATACCCTTGCTGGAAAAACCACGCTATCACGTTGCCTGACTATATCGCTTTTCATTCGATTGCCTGTAGACTTCTTAGATGTCTCATTCACTGGCCTTTCATGTGCGACTCGTTTCTCAAACAGTCATTTGTGCAGTCTGTCTTTGTGCTCCATCACAGTCTGCAGATGATGTATCTCCTTCAAAAAAATCAGAACGTCTGTCGCGACCCCCACTGACCATTGATCTCAGGATTGATCGTTCGGTTGAAATTCCACCGCCTCGAACACACTATATGGGTCGAGAGATCGCCCAAACGATGCATTATACGGGAGCCCCATGGCTTGTTCGGGAAAGCCGTCAACGCGAAGAAGATTGCCGACTGCTTCTTGAAGCACTTCAAATTCAGCCAGGTCAAACCATCTGTGATCTCGGATGCGGAAATGGATTTTATACACTCGAACTCGCGCGACGTGTTGGCCCTGAAGGTACAGTGTACGCAGTTGATATCCAGCCTCAAATGCTTCGACTTCTCGTTACACGGGCGCGGCAGGAAAAGCTCTTTAATATCAAACCAATTCTGGGAACATTCATTGACCCTCGGTTACCCAAGGAAGACGTCGATCTCGTATTTTGTGTTGATGTCTACCATGAGTTCTCCCATCCTGAAAAGATGCTCACTCGTATCCGAGAGAGCCTTTCTGATGGTGGCCAAATTGTTTTAGCAGAGTTTCGTGGGGAAGACGCTACGGTACCAATCAAGCCGCTCCATAAGATGACAAAGTCTCAAGTCAAAAAAGAACTTGAGCCAAATGGTTTTGTCCTCAAACGTGAATTCGATGAGTTGCCATGGCAGCACCTCATGTTTTTTGGTGTCCAGAACAAGGAGTAAAGCCGACTACTTCTGATGTATTTGGCAGCTTGTCGTATCACATCGCCCAGCAATCCAGAGTCTTCGTTTTGCGACATACGCATACAGCCAATTCCAGAGTGGCAGTGAGCCCGGAATATGCAGAAGAAGAGCGAGTGGCCAGAGGAGTGGCAGTTTACGTGATAGATAGCGGACAGCAGTTGCACCACCGCGAGCATTTCCATGTGTATCGATTACGAACATCTGTTCTTGGAGTTGTTCAATTGAAAGTTCTGGGAAATCAACGGCCACACTCGGCTCGTGGAGTGACGTGTAAATAAACCGTTGTCGCAAATCGAGCCGGCGGAGGAACGCAATCTGTCGTTGACAGAAGCGACATTCACCGTCGAAGAGGACCGTGTCTTGCCCTGGATGTTTTTTGGTAACAATCATTGGACACGGGAGTCATTCAGGGGCATTGCATGAAGCCTGTTTGAAAAGCCTGACAGCCGGCTTATTCCTTGATCAAACCACTTGGAAGTGTACACAAATTTAAAATTGTGATGGCTCCACCAGAAATAAGTAGCCACGGTGCCCATTCAGGTGCTGTGATCGAACGACCCATGCCACCTGCTAGTGGAACAACAACGGCAGAATCGATGAACAGTAGTTCAATACCTAGAAGCGTAGCGAATATTCCAATCGCCAGAAATATACTTTTCCACATGATGATGCCTGAAACCGGAATCTAACTCCTTCGCGATGAGCCCCTCTCTATCGCCTCTGTAGAAACATCGACGTTCGTAGGAACCTAGCTAGAGAAGCCACTCGCCTCGGGCAACCTAGAACGACTGTGATGATAATTCAGGGAGCAGTACTACTGATTTGCAACATCAGCTGGCGGTTCGTTCTCTCTGTCAGATGGTGTTTGTATCGCACCAGTGCGGCGTTCGGCTGTCGTACCCGGTACGAGTTGCGGTTTCCCATTCGTTGTTTCAATAATATCTTGGAGGTCACTGCCATCAATTACTTCAGCTTCGATCAAGCGACTCGTAATTGATTCAAGTGATGTGCGACGGGTTTGCAAAATCTGACGGACTTGAACAATCGACGTATCGATTATGCGGCGGACCTCTTCATCGATTTCGCGAGCCGTCTCCTCACTATGGCTGCGGGTCGTGCCAAAGTCGGCGCCTCCTCCAGTAAGAAACGGTGACCGCTGGCTTTCACGATAGTTTACTCTGCCGAGTTGACTCATGCCGTAGTCCATCACCATTGAGCGCGCAATTTCACTTGCTCGCTCCAAGTCGTTCTGGGCGCCTGTTGAGATGTCGTCATAAATCATTTCTTCTGCAATCGTGCCAGCGAGGAGAACATGAATTCTGCTTTCAAGTTCACTTTGTGTGAGGAGATATCGATCATCTTCCGGCCGCTGCATGGTGTAGCCTAAAGCGGCGAGGCCACGGGGTATGATTGACACCTTATGGATCGGGTCAGTATTCGGAAGAGAATATGCAACTAAGGCATGTGCTGCTTCGTGATACGCCACTCGTTTCTTTTCATCTTCGTGGATCACTCGCTTCTTTTTTTCAAGGCCTGCGGTGCCACGTTCAACAGCCTCGTTGAACTCCACCATCCCCACAGACTTCTTGTTGTTTCGAGCGGCCAGTAAAGCGGCTTCATTCACAAGGTTGGCAAGGTCTGCACCACAAAAACCCGAGGTAATTCGTGCCACCTGCTCAATATTCACTTTAGGATCAAGTTTCACATTGAGGACATGCACCTTGAGAATAGCCTCACGTCCACGGACATCAGGTCGGTCGACGAGAACATGTCGATCAAATCTTCCTGGTCGGAGGAGAGCCGGATCAAGTGTTTCCGGTCGGTTCGTGGCTGCCATCACAATGACGCCGGAGTTGCTACCAAACCCATCCATTTCAACAAGCAACGCATTGAGCGTCTGCTCCCTCTCATCATGACCGCCAACCACACTTGAACCTCGGGTTTTTCCCAAAGCATCAAGCTCGTCAATGAAAATGATGCACGGGCTCTTTTGTGCGGCCTGTTGAAACATGTCACGGACACGGGCAGCTCCGACACCAACAAACATTTCAACAAAGTCACTCCCAGAAAGTCCAAAGAAGGGCACGCCAGCTTCACCTGCAATCGCTTTTGCGAGAAGGGTTTTGCCTGTCCCAGGAGGGCCTACTAATAAAACACCCTTCGGAATATGGCCACCAAGAACCTGATATTTTTCAGGGCTTCGAAGAAACTCAACCACTTCGCGAAGTTCATCAACGGCTTCGTCTATCCCAGCGACGTCATCAAAACTGATCCCGAGATCTTCTTGGGCATACATTTTTCCTCGGCTGCGGCCAAATGCCATTGGGCTGCCGGCCCCTCCAAGGCGACGCACCATGAGAAAGAATCCCAATGCCAGTAATCCGGTCAACACCAACATTGGCATCCAGTTTCGCCAAGGACTCGGTGGATCTTCATACCGATAATCAACTTTATTCAGATCGAGTATCTTCGACAGCTGTCCCTCAGAGTTCTCACTTGGGAGTTTGGCAGTCCGAAATCGTAGCTGTTCACCTTGGGCGTTCCCACCAGCCGTCAATCGACCGTCATCAATAGGTCGCAGTCCGCCTCGTCCATTGCCTCCTGGTAAAGGAACCTTTCGCAGTGTTCCAGTCACCTCAAATGCACCGATGACCACATCATCGATCGAGCAGAATCGTGAAACCAGTGGAGACCCTTTTGCTGTTTCGCCTGTAATAACCTCTACGAATCGTGGCGAGCCCGACTGATCTTCTTCTTCACCAGCAGCTCGAATAAGCCGCTCCAGATCGGTGTAGCTCAATTGAACTTCCTGCCCATTACTGAAGAGGCTCGCTGCAAAAAGACCAGCGACTGCCACGGCAATCAGGGACCAGATGAGATTTGAGCCACCGAAAGCCTGCTTCCGATCACCAGAACGCCGTCCAGGATCTTTTTCATTATTTTTTTGATTCATAGACGAAATGTCGCAATCGTTTCTTTATTTTGAGAGGCAGCACCGTATTCTCTCTATCGTAGGCTCGAAAGAAGCCTGCGACAAATGACGTGCATGGCATCCGGCGACAGGAGTGCGTAAACTAGATTTCCGCGTATTTCGACATGTTTTCATAGTTTCCCAGATTGACCCGTCCATGATGTTACCCGACCGCACTGTGGCTTCTGCCACTTCAATGGCCGTTTCGGGTGAGGAAGTCGTGCGTGAGCAATCGATGGATTTTCAAATGTCCTCAGATGCCGTTCCTCTTCGTGTTGCGGTTCTGGGTTCAACCGGAAGTATCGGCAAGAATACCCTTGAAGTCATCGCTGCCTCGGAAGGTCGTTTCAAGGTGCACCTGCTGTGTGGTCACCGCAGCATTGATGTTCTGGTTGAACAGGCTCAAGCATGTCGGCCTCGCTGGGTCGTAGTGACCGATTCGACTGCTGCAGAATCACTTGGACCGGGCGCGTTCCCAAAGGGAACAGAACTCGTCGTTGGTCCAGAACGTCTTGAAGAACTATTAGCTGCTCCAGAAGTTGATCGTGTTGTTTCGGCTATTGTCGGGGCTGCCGGTTTGCGCAGTACCTGGTCAGCACTCGCTGCTGGGAAGACGGTAGCACTTGCCAATAAAGAAACGTTGGTAACAGCTGGGCCTTTGGTAACACGGTTAGCAGCACGTTCTGGTGCTACAATTGTGCCGGTCGATAGTGAGCATTCTGCAATCCATCAGGCGTTACGGAGTGGACGTCGTCATGAACTGCAGCGAGTCGTACTGACTGCCAGCGGCGGGCCTTTCCGAACTCATACCAAAGAGCAGATATCTGAGGTAACGCCAGAGCAAGCGCTCAAGCACCCAACCTGGTCAATGGGGCCGAAGATCACCATTGATTCGGCAACGATGATGAACAAGGCTCTTGAATTGATTGAGGCCCGCTGGCTCTTCGATCTCCGAGCGGACCAGTTGGGTGTCGTTGTCCATCCACAATCAATTATCCATTCTTTTGTTGAATTTGTTGATGGTTCGGTCATTGCCCAGATTGGACCACCAGACATGAAACTTCCGATCCAGTATGCACTGGCGTATCCAGAAAGGTACGATGGTCCGGCTCGGCGGTTCGATTTTGGTGTTGCACAGCAACTGGAATTGAGCCCCCCCGACCTTGAACGTTTTCCAGCAGTCCGTCTTGGCTATGATGTTGCGGCTCGGGGTGGTACTGCCGGTGTGGTTTTGAATGCTGTAAACGAGGAGGCAGTGCAGGCTTTCCTCAACGGTGTGGTGAAGTTTCCACAGATTGCTGAATTGTGTGAGCGAGCAGTGTCGGAACATCCATTTATTGGTGACCCGACACTCGAAGACATACTCAGGCTTGATACCTGGGCCAGAAAGGAAGTCCAAACGTGGATGTGTTGATGTCGCCGAGTGCTGTCATTTCACCTAATGGGATGATAGGAATGTGGATTCTTCAGCCGGCAAGCTGGCTTGTGATTTTGCAGGTTGCAATTGGTCTTGGCTTTGTCATTTTTGTTCATGAACTCGGACACTTCCTTGTTGCGAAAGCCTGTGGGGTCAAGTGCGAGAAGTTTTATATCGGCTTTGATATTAACGGCTGGAATCTCGGCAAGTTTACATGGGGTGAGACTGAGTATGGCATCGGTATTCTGCCTCTTGGGGGATATGTGAAGATGCTTGGGCAGGATGATAATCCTGCGGCCGCAGCTCGCGAAGCCCAGCGGGCAAAAGATATTATTGAGTCAGGTGATTTGCCACCAGAGCCAACTTCTGATCCACACCCTGCGTGGGA
>CAJQGO010000190.1 GCA_905477565.1 uncultured Planctomycetota bacterium | reverse complement strand
ATTCAGGCAGACCCCCGCCTTGTTCTTGATCAAGGCCAAAAAAATGAAAATGCACCTCATTCAAATAGTGATTTTGAGGTGCACTCATTAGGGCAGGGGATTTATAGGGTTGATCGTAGCGTGCCCAATGCAGAAAAGATGACGGTTCAGTTGTCTTTTCGAATGTCATTGATAAGTCATATCGGAAAATATGAGTTGCCATATGCGTGGATTCGCGGAGTTCAACGCGATACACGTGAGTCGGTGCTTTCCTATTATCCCGGCATTACATTCGACGTACAGTTTCCTCAGGCAGTTGCTCCTCCTCAGGTGAATGATGTGGGAGATGGGAGTTTGCAATGGTTTGTGGAACTCGTTCAAAGTGGTAACGAGTCATTTCCTGAACGTAGTTCCAATAACTATCCGGAAGACGGATTGGACACAACTCGTCTGCCTTTTGTCTTACAGAGGCAGGTGGCATATGTAGAGGTAAATCGTGAGCAAAGACCTTTACGAGGGACGCAACAACTAGAGATTGTAGAAGGTGCTGATAAGAACCACCTGGTTTTTGAAGCGACGATTGATTCGAGTGAGACAGCGTGGGTAAAGGATCACATTCGTATTCCTGAGGGCTATCGCCTTGAGTCCTGTCATGTATTTGAGAAAGAAAATTCTGGCAACGGACTTCAGAATCAACAATCACTTGATATCTCCTTGCAGAAAGAAGAGCGAAATGTTTACGGATTACTTCTTCAGCAGCCTCGTTCAGGCGTTTTTCTTTTACGAGTTCAGGCAAGCAGTAATGAGCGTTTACCGCAAAAAGGAGTTTTGCCTCTGGTGCAGTCGGCTTCCGCTTCTGACTTTCCCTATTCAGTGATTTGGAAAGGCGCTGCTCAGCGAGTCAATATCATGATCCTTGCTGATCAGCACGTTTCAGGATCCGATACGGCTCAAGAAAGTGAGTTTGATGGCCGCAGTCTGCCTGCGATGCGAGTAACTGAAGACAGTCAGAGTAATGTGCGGCGCGTTGAATTGCCGTCAAACGATACAATGTGGTCATATCAGAGCGAAATACAGCCAGCACGCAAACTGGTTGATCGCTCCGACTTGGTACCTGCCGGTGAAGAAGTTGATTCGAGCGTCATAGTAGATTCTCCTCTCGCGGTGCCACTCATCGACATCGAAGTTATGGTCGATGAGCGTGGTCGAATCTCAGGAGTTTGTTGTATCGAATTACCAATACAGGCAACCGAAGTACAGTTTCGAGTGCCGGAAGGATTTCGAGTCTATGAAATGTTGCTGGACGGACAGCAGGTTCAGCCCAAAGCACCGCGTCGTGACAGCCCGTCAGAAGTATGGGCTGTTCCTATCCGGGCAGGTTTCTGGCCACATGAACTGATCTTTGTATTTGTGGGAGAATTTGAGGCCACGACGATGCAAGGTGAGCCGGTATCATTGGCTTTCCCCAGCGTCATCGGTATGCCTGTTGAGCAGGTTTTATGGACAATCAATCATCCGATGAGCCGGTCGATACGATTTGCCGGGCCTGGAGAGGTGCTGAATGAATATGAATCGGGTGAGATAAGGACAAACGTACAAACAGAAATCAATGATCTTATTACGACGATTTCACCTGCACTACCCAAGGGAGTAGGAACGCGATTGCGAAATTTCCACCTGAGGCAACAAAAGCAATATGGCGTTCCACCACTCGAAGCTTGGGTGAGCAGTGGACCAAGTACGTTAGCCGCTAGCCCGATCGCACGACAATTCACCTCGGCATTTCTCACAAGCAGTCGCTGGGAAAAGCTGATAATCAAACCACAGACAGCTCGTGGAGCTGTAACAATTCGATTTGCGAACCCGCCCCTTGCAAGGACTGGACGTGCCGTTGCAACGCTCTTTGTTTTAGTCCTTGGAGCGTTGGGCTGTTGGGGGATTACAAAAAACGCTGATGTAATGCTCGCATTTGCTAGTCGTTGGTGGCCAGCTGTCGCGGGTGTTCTCGCCGTTGGCTGGATTCTCTATCGTGAACCGGCCTGGCCAGGTTTCATGCTTTTGTTTTTCAGTGCAGGAGCAGGACTTGGACGACTGCTTCAAATATATGCAGGCCTCGAGTCGTATTCACCAGCTGCAGATCAGCCAACTGTCGAGTATGGAGCAAATCATAGCCTTAGTATTTCGTCACCAACACGAGTCATCCACAGCATGCATGAATCATCAACGATTACACACTATGATTCCGGTGAAGGGGAAGGACACGATCCCTCATCTTCTGCCCCCTAGCCACCTGAGTTAAATTTGTAAGCTGAGTTGGTGGGGTCAAAGTCGGCGTCCGTGAATCCATTGTTCACTTTGACATTCATGTAGGTGTATTCCTCCATGAGAATTGGCTGGCCGCCCTGCTCCTTAGGCCAGTCGTAAGCTTCGTAGCGAATGGGAATAAGGTATTCATCGTCCATGTATACCCGAGCAAGGTGAAAACGGAAATTTCGCCGAGGTACTGGATGAACAACCTGAATGCAGGTGCAGACCCTTCCATTTACTTTAGCTTCAGGAAAAAAGTTGACATCACACTCTCCAAATTGCTTGTCATGTTTAGCAACCTCGACGAGTCGCTCTGCAAGGTTCTCGACACCAATTTCTGTGATCGGGTATCGGTTTCCTTGCATTGCTAACATGCTTTGTGGCTTGAGGGAAACAGTACCAACCATTGCGCGGACACCACTGCCTGCATGAGCCAACATGTTTCCATCATTCTTGCCATCAGAATAGATGACCTCTTGTCCCTTTACTGCTTCTGGGGCGAGGAAGTAGAGGTAGACACTAAAGGGCTCATGCCGAATTTTTGCGAACATATATTCGTGTGGTTGGAGTGCACCACCAATTCGTTCCCTTTTAACAACGGTGCATGAATAATCTTTTATGTTTGTTCGAAGGTTATCAAGGCCTTTGGCGGCGAGAGCCAGAGCAGGTTCCAAAGGGTGCTCACCTTGACTTGTATTGGATGCTGCCTCACCGGCACCAATATTACCTTGCGCCGTGTCGCCGTTTGGTATCAGGCCGAGTTGACTTCCTGGAATCTCTTCGGCCTTCAGGCCACCCAGGAGAACACTGAAGAGAAGCGTCCATGCACACAGCCCACAAAAAGCTTTGCGACCGATGGGAAAGTGTTTGATTGTAATTGCTTTAACCGCAGTCATCCCTGATCTGCTCATGGCTTGCTCCTCTTATCTGGTATGGTCGAAGAATTTCCTCGCGCCGACCTGCCGCTTGGAAGCGACAAATTATAAATTAAAAACCTTTTAAGGTATCGCAACGCGGGCAGGTATTTCATTTGATGGATCGCTTTTGTATGGCTGATTCGTACAAACAGAATGATCCAACAAACTCGTGTAAGCCGCAAAAATACGATTCGTAACCTACACGGAGAAGTTAGCGATCCATTGGGGTGTGGGAAATGGCAAAAAACGCCTGTTTCGAGACGTTTTTATCGAACTCCTCAGATTTCGCGTATCATTGAGTCGGCGGTTTTTGCCGTACCCTCTCCCTGCTCGCTACTTTCACATGCAATCTCGTCACCCATTGATTACTGCATCACCGTTTGAGGTATACCGAATTGTTTCTCGTCCTTTTTACGAGAACACGTATATTCTCACGCAAGCAGGGTCTTCGGACTGTCTTGTTGTAGACCCAGGCTTTGAGCCAGAGGCTGTCATCGAAGAAATTGACGAGCACAAACTTAATCCGACGGCAATTGTACTAACGCACGGCCATTCTGATCATATTGCGGGTGTTTCCGCAATGAAACAGCGATGGCCCTCACTTCCTGTTTTAATAGGTCACGGTGATGCTGAAAAACTTATTGACCCAGTCGCAAATCTTTCGGCAGGATATGGCATTGATGTAAAGAGTCCACCAGCAGATATCCTCTTACGTGAGGATGAGGATTTACGGGTGGGTGAATTTTGTGCAACCGTTGCTGAGATTCCTGGTCATTCTGTCGGTCATATCGTTTTCTGGTTTGCAAGTGACCCAATCCTGGTGCTTGCCGGTGATGTATTG
>CAJQGO010000189.1 GCA_905477565.1 uncultured Planctomycetota bacterium | reverse complement strand
TTTTGGTGAAAAGTTCTTTTGTGACTGCAAGTTCGTCTCGTCCAGAAGCTTCAACATTCTCAATTTGATCGAGATACTGCCAATGAACACCGCCAAACGCCAATCCACCACCGTCAACTTTCTGAAATGTTATTTCTCCCATTGATGGCGTAATTTCTTTTCGTACAAATCTGTTCTCGAAAAATCCAGTACCTGCTTCTACCGGGCTCGCTCCATTCTCCCCAGGCTTTATTGCCTCTCCACCAACTGTTACCTCAACGACTGACGAATCACCAAGAAGATCTTTTCCTCGACCCAGGAGCACACCGACAGCATTTGCAGTGGCAGGACTTCCTGCCCAACGGCTCGTTCTCTTCTGCTGAATAAGCCATGCTTTCATTGCTTCAACTGATTCAGTATCACCAACGATCTCATCAAATGCCTCAATCATGAGTGACTGTGTTTCAATCGGTGCCTGAGCCCAACTCCACCAACTTGGATGTCGGCTGCGCCACCACATGCCTTGCCAATTGTTTTCTTGACGATCAGCGGCCTGCTCGCCACGCGGCCCACCGACCGCTCGTTGCTTGAGGCTTTCAATAATCGACTCTGCTGTTTCACGCTCCCCACCACGAAAAAGTGCAATCGCCAACTGCCCCTGACTGCGATTATGCGAGAGTTCCGTCCAACTTTTTCGTCCTACCCGCATGCACCATGCGTGGGCTTCAGCCGCCTGCCCAACAGGTGGAGTATCGGCTAGGAAAAAACTCCTTGCATACAGCGCGAATACACCCAGTGGAGTAAGAACTGGCTCCGAGGCTAGTGCAAGGTTACCGGCTTGGCGAGCTCGTTCCTGACGTTGTTCAGCCAAACGCTTCTCTTCAATGAGACGTGCATCAATCCATGGCAATGTAGATTGAGCAACCGCCATATCAATATTGACTCCATTTGCACGCAGTCGACCAAACCCCGTGACAATTGATAATGTAATCGTGTCGCTGGAACGACCTCCCGGAAACCACGGCCACCCTCCGTCGGGATTCCGCAGGCTTTGAAGGCGCTCAATTGCTGATGACACCTCAGAACGGACACGGTTGGTGTTAAAAAGATTTGCAACGCGAGCCCGTGCCTCAGTTTCACTCGTAGCATCACGGACCCATGGTGTCTCTGCAAGAAGAGTCTTTACGAGGACTTCATTTTTTTCGAGTGGACTATTCAATGCTTTTGTGCCACGCCATTGTTCAAAGATTTTTTCAATTCGCGGGTCACCTGTAACCAGATGTTCTGCATACGCATTCGCATACAGTCGATAGAAAAGTGCATCAACACTTTCATCACTTCGTTCCATCAAGTAAGGAAGAGCCATCACGGCGTACCATGCAGGGTTTGATACAGCCTGAATGGCCAGTGATTCATTCTGAATCGCAGACGAACCGCTTTTCTTACTCTCTAAAAGTTTTTCTAAAACAACCGTACGTTGCTCACCACCGCGAACCGTAACCGGAATTGTCTCAGTGACGAGCACTTTTCTAGGGAGCACGGGCAGTGTCGCTTCCTCTCCATCCGAAAGATGACGAGCTGATCCAGTCGTCGTTCCTGTCGCACGATACCGAAGCACATCTGTTCCATCCGCAACAAACACGGTGAAAAACACTGCCTCGGATGCTCCCGCTGGTAAATCGAAAGACTGTTCATTCTCATCCTGTATCAGTGCATCACGGCTGTCGTTTGTACGTGCATCAAACAGAGCGAACCGCACGATTCCCGAGAGACGTCCGCTCGATTTATTACTCACTTTGACAGGAATCTGAACACGATCACCTTCGCGTACAAACCGGGGCGGCATTGGCTCGACCATCAAGTCTTTTGATGTCACACAGGTATCAAAAAGTGTTCCGCTTCGAATCTGTTTGTCGTGTGCAAAGGCTTTGAATTGCCAAGTTGTCAGCGTGTCGGGCAAAACAAACTCAAGCGTGACACGTCCGGCCTCATTCGAAGTAAGTGTCGGCATGAAAAACGCAGTTTCCGCCATGTTGGTGCGCGGTGGGGGTGAAGCTGCACCATTTCCTTCCTGAGAATTCTCATCTGTGCTTTCTGTATCACCCTGTCCAGCAGAATTGAGCCCGAAGGTATCTGCACTGGCATCTTCCATCATTATTTCATCAGACGCAGCATAAGCCACCGCTCCTTTGGCCATGGCCCCTTCCGGTATTCCCATTGCTGCTGCCGGCATCGATCGCATTCTGGCCACACCTCCACCACCTAACATACCTCCAAAGCCACCATTCACTGGTGACCCAAAGGGACGACGAAACCGATGATAGGAGATACGAACACTTTGATGGTCTCGTGCCCATGATCCATGAATCTGCCGCATTGACCTCGCAGCGTTTGTGAACTTCAGCTGCCAACGACTCGAATCACGTGCGAAGAAAGCAAGCGTTGGCCATTGGTGTGATGCGAGTGCATCAAGTGATTGGTCGTAGAGCGTTGCGGTCATCTCTGCAAGGGCCGCTCGTGCTGGACCAGCGAGTGGATCAGCCTCTGTTCGAATGGTTGCCTGCCAGACTTGCTCTGTTGCAGGTTCCAATCGTCTGGTGAACTGTGCCCATTCGACAGACAACTTTTTATCCGTCCATGGTACATCAATCCGTTGTGATTCTTGATACAGCCGACCCTCACGCACCATCCATGCACGAAGTGTGATACCGCCCCGATGAGCATCTTTTATTTCGAACGAAATTGGAGTCTGTGTCCGTTCATTCTTTGTCCAATAACGCTTTAGCACATGGCCTGACTTGACAATCTCAACCAAAAACCTGCCTTGCTCATATCCGGTTCCCACAATCGCACGCAACTCATCCGTAACTTCAACTGTTGCCTTTTCAACTCGTAATACAAATGGCTTCTTAATTTCATATTTTTTTGCCTTGGGGTTTATCACCTCAACAAGTCGTGTTGCCATGACTTCGGGACGGTCTTTCGTCGCCGGAATCGTAAATGTCGCTCGGTAGATACCAGGGTGAAGCTGGACTGTCGCTTTGCCTTTACCGCTGGAGACATCCGTTACGATTTCACTCGTTGTTACTTGCTTTCCTTCGGCCCATGTTTTTGGATCATCATCCTGTGGCACCGGAAGAGCGGACGACTCAGCACTTTTTCGCCTTTGCAACATGTCATATGGAATTGAACGAGCTGTGAAATCAGTCCGGGCTACGCGCTTTGGCTGAATCAAGTGATTGATTCGGAGCGTGCCAGCTACTCCTCGAGGCGCGGCGTCAAGCGATAGGGTGGAGACACGAATTGTGACTGAAGCAGGATTTTCATCATCAGTGACCAACCACTCATCAACGTCCAGAGTTGCTTCCACATCAACGTACCCGGCTGAAACTTGTCTCTTGGCAGATCGTGTCTCACCTCCTGTATCAGTCACATCAGCCGTCACATGATAGGTGAATGTCGGAAGTGACCGGGGTGGTGAAACTCGATCGGGTACAGCTGGAAAATTTATCTGAAATGTTCCATCGGCATCTGTTATTGAATTCCCGCGGGCGATGCGTCTCGCTCCACTGTCAAACGGCAGCCACGGGAAACACCAACGACACCATATAGGAAACCGAACTTTTCTCTCTACATTCCAGACAACCTTTGCACCTCCCACTGCTAAGCCGGTGTACGTCGAGGCGGTACCCGAAAGTGTTACATTTTTTTCAAGCTGGACAGGCTCTGTAGGCGAGGCCAGCTCAACCTGAAATTTTGGCCGCTTGTATTCTTCAACTCGAACACCTGCCACACCTGTTGCACCACTTCCCTGAGCCCGCACCGACCATCTGCCGGGAAGTGAGCCTGTCGGAATTGGAAAAGTGCCTTGAAAGGAACCAAAGCCATTTGTTTTCAGAGAGAGTTTTGAAACCTGCCTTCCATTCGCATCCTGAAGAAATGCCTCAACTGCCGCTTTTGATATGGCTGTTGCACGACGCCGATCAGCCGCCTGTTCAATCAGGATGCCTTTGAAATGGAGTTGCTGACTTGGTCGATAGATCCCACGGTCTGTCATCAGCACGATTGACCGTTTGGAACGTTCTACGTTTTCACGATGCCACAATCGTTCCGGCTCTGTCAGTACTTGGTGAAGCTGGCCGTCGATCATAGACGACACAATAAAGACAGTTTCCTGTCCCGAATGAGCTTTC
>CAJQGO010000188.1 GCA_905477565.1 uncultured Planctomycetota bacterium | reverse complement strand
TCTAGTCCGCATGAACGGCGCATTCCATCCAGTTTTAAATGAGAGCTGGTAGACGAGAGGGATTGGTGAAAGAGGGCGGCATTTTCCGTTAGCTATACCGCTCTAGAAGCCTTCTGCTGCGTCTGTCTAGTTTCTGGACAGCTGGGATCAGGTAGCAAATACCATCACGATCAGTGATGGAGACGCTCCCGTCTGGATGCCAGACCACTCCGTCGGAAGAGGCTTGCTCAAAGGAATTCTGCCCTCGGTCGGTAGCAACATGCCACTGACGAGGCGTTCCTCTTGATACCGACTCAATTGAATAAATTCGGGGCAGGAATTCCTCTTGTTCCAATTGGCTTTGAATAAATTGTCGATGGGTCAATGAAAGTGAATTAGGGTCCTTAATCCAGATAATTTCATGACCGTTGCTGTCGACAACAGCAACTGGTCCATCTGCAGCAGTGAATGGAAATGCTCGAACAATGCGTACTGCTCCATGGCTATCACCTGCAGGTGTAAGCAAGGTGACTTTTCCGTCTGATGAACGCGTGAATCTACAGTCGTTGATTTTCATATGACGCACGTTCGGTATTCTCTGTATGTGAATGTCACTAGACATTTACACGTATTCAAAATGTTTTTTCTTCTGTAGCAGATTCAGTGTTGTATGGAGTCTTTGCAGTGAGTTCTTGTTTGTGATTATCAATAATTTGGGTCTGGTACAGGCGGGCGTAGGTGCCGCCAATAGCAAGTAGTTCATCATGTGTGCCAATTTCAACAATCTGACCATGCTCAAGTACAACTAAACGGTCTGCCCGGCGAAGCGTGGCAAGTCTATGGGCAATTGCTATCGTGGTTCGTCCCGTCACAAGTTGCTCAATTGCGTGCTGAATAACTGATTCAGTCTCAGCGTCAACACTCGATGTCGCTTCATCAAGGATAAGTATTGCAGGGTCAACTAAAAGTGCTCGGGCAATTGAAACCCGCTGTCGTTCGCCACCAGAGAGTTGGGCTCCGCGTTCACCAACCCGTGAATCGTATGCATGAGGAAGACGAAGAATAAATTCATGTGCTCCTGCAGCTCGGGCGGCAGTAACAATTTCTTCCCGCGACGCCTCTGGTCGTCCGTACGCAATATTTTCGGCTATCGACCCAAAGAAAAGAAAGGGTTCCTGCAAAACGCATCCGATATGTCGCCGGTAGTTATTCAGAGCAAGGTCACGAAGATCTATTCCATCGATACAGATAGAACCACTACTTGGATCATGAAAACGACAGATAAGATTGGCAAGTGTTGTTTTTCCCGCACCGCTGGTTCCAACAAGCCCGATCATTTCCCCCGCTTTAATGGTGAGGTTAATTCCATGAATGACTTCGCGGTTGCCATAACGGAAATGAATATTCTGTAAATCAATCTTCCCTTTGAAGTGTTCAATTTGATGGGGTACAATGGGCTCTGCCACTGTCGGTTGGTAGTCAAGAAGGTCACAGATTCGTTGTGCGCTTGCAGCTGCCCGTTGTGTTGCAGGAACCATTCGCACCATGGACTCAACCTTGCCATAAAACCGTGATATGTAGGCGAGGAAAGCGGTCAGTGTTCCAACAGTGACAGAGTTATTGAAAACTAACCACACCCCGCTTGCCCAAATGACAAGGACTCCAAATTCACTGAATAGTGTGACAAGTGGGCCAAAGTAACTCCAGGTAATGTTCACATGGTCATTCGCCTCAAGAACACGACGATTAGCACGCCTGAATCGACTGATCTCCCGCTTCTCTTGAGCAAATGCTTTCACAACACGAATTCCTGGAATCGTATCAGCTAAAGCACTCGTCATATCAGCCCAGGCAATACGGCTACGAGAAAATCCTTGGTGCAATCTGCCACGGACAGAGTAGACAAGCCAAATGACAAAGGGAAACGGTACAAGAGTCATCACTGCAAGCAGCGGAGAAATGGTAAATAGCACAATGGCAGTGAATACCACGAGAAGAAGATTTGAGAAAAAATCGATGAGACTAATCGATACATAGTTGTTCAGCCGCTCAGTATCACTCCCAATTCTTGAAATGAGGTCGCCGGTTCGGCGGGTGGCAAAAAAATCGAGTGATAATGACTGCACGTGAGCGTAGGTCCGAATTCGCATGTCCGCGGTGATGCGCTCACTGACCCAGGCAAGTATCCATGTTCGCCCCCATCCAAGAGAAGAAGCAAGAATGGCTGCTGCAGCTAGGCCGGCAAGGTATGGTACAGCGGTTCCAATAGCTACATGCTCTCCAGATTGCTGTGGTATGAGTACCTTGTCAACAAGTGGCATTGTGAGATATGGAGGCACGAGACTGGCAAAAGTAGTGGCAAGCGCAAGTACGGTACCGATCGCGACAACCCGCCAATATGGACCGGCAAAGCTGAGTACCCGAATAAGCGCAGCAAATGATCCCGTCGTTATTTTTTTTGATGCCTTGGGGGTTCGACTGTCACCATGTGGGTTGTGTTTTAAAGTCGATTTATTACTTGAGAACAAATCGTTACGTGCTGTTTTAAAACTATCAATCAGTCGTTCAACGTCAGGTGTGATGCCAGCACTAAATTTCCAGCATTTAAGAACATCCTGATCCGCACGTAGTTCAATTTGGCCAATCGTAGGCCGATTCGTCAGAGTTAGTTGAAGATCTTTTTGTAGTGGCCAGCAATATTGTGCGAGGATTTTGCATTCGTCAATACGATGTTGTGCCGGAGGAGGGCGACCTTTTCCTGAGTACAGGGCCGCCGTAGAGATTGCCAACCAGCTCGAACTGAACTGTGCTTTGTCATCAAGATTGATATGACAGCATGCAAGCAAAGTCTCTGATGTTTCGGATTCGGCACGATCAAAGGATTCAGCTGATGGCATTTTTAGTCGCATTACAGATGCTGTAACATATTTTGCTGAAAGCGTAGGAAATCGCTGAAGAGTCGTGTATAGAAATTACACACAATGGTGCCTCGTTGTGTGAAAAACCTACCGACTGAAATTGCAGGAAAAGTCAGAGTATGATTTAAATTGGTTTCGAGGCAATTTTGAAGATTGTTGAAATGGGGCAGGAAAGGGAGTATTTGAGTCAACGCCAACTGTTTTTAATGATGCGACAGTGTGAGTTTGCTTATTTTTGGCACACAGTATGCAGGTGTGAGTATTCTAGAGGTTTGATCCAAAGACAGAGATTCTTCGGTAGCTTCAGGTCGAAACGGCGGCCTTTTCGAGGTTATTTTATTTGAAATGGTCGAAAGTACGGGCAAATAGACGAATCTCAAAGGAATAAAACTTGGAATCGGAATTATCAAACACTATCGTAACACGGTTCTGTCAAACTAAAGCGTGTTGGAGAGAATTAAAAATACATGGCTCATATGTTCCCCTGCCTCAGTTCGCTGGTTTCGATGCCGCCGCGTCATTTTGAGAGTTTTGATCCGGCCAGGACAGGCTGCGAACAAAGAGATTCTAAGGCGGTTATTTTATTGTCATTCACCGTTCGTTCAGAACCCTAATTTGAATAATCCAAGACTCTAGCCTGATTCCTTTTGATGAATTCTCCTGTGGTGACTTCCGCCTATGAAAATTGACAATATAAAAGTGCTTCGAGGTCCTAATCAGTGGGCCCGTTTTCCTGTTCTTGAAGTCCGTGTTGATCTCGGATGGCTTGAGGAATATCCCTCACATACGCTTGCTGGTTTTAATGAACGATTGATGAATTGGTTGCCGACAATGATCGAGCATCGTTGCTCGATTGGTGAGCGTGGTGGGTTTTTTGAACGATTACGCACTGGTACTTGGATGGGGCATGTTCTTGAACATGTAACGCTCGAACTTCAATCACTTGCTGGTACAGAAGTTGGATACGGTAGGGCACACGAAACGAAAAAAAATGGTATCTATAATGTCATCATTGAATATAAGGAAGAAGACTTTGCAATTCATTGTTTGAATACAGCACACGCACTCCTGGTTGCTGCAATAGAGGGAAGTCATTTTGATGTTGGGCAGACCATAGAAAGTTTGCGTGAGAAGTTGCTTCTCGAACAACTTGGTCCGAGTACCAGGTCAATCGTGGAAGCTGCACGTCGTCGAGACATACCCGTACGTAGGCTAAGTGAGGGATCACTTGTTCGGCTTGGAATTGGGTCTAAGCAGCGTCGGATTATTGCGGCTGAGACTGACCAGACATCGGTTGTCGGTGAGACCATCGCGCAAGACAAGGAACTGACTCGAGGCTTGCTTGAAGAAGCCGGTATTCCAGTTGCAAAAGGGAAGCCAGTTTTCTCTGCTGAAGAAGCTTGGCAAGTAGCGACAGAGATTGGTTTGCCAGTAGTCATCAAGCCTCGTTGTGGTAATCAGGGGCGAGGTGTTTCGGTTGGATTAACAACTCAAGATGAGGTTTTTGAAGCATACAGCGTAGCAATTTCGGAGGAGGAAGAGGTTGTTGTTGAGCGTTGCCTGGCAGGTGATGATTATCGGCTGTTAGTCATTGGCGGTGAGCTTGTTGCTGCGGCACGTCGTTGTGCACCTTGCATTACAGGTGATGGTAGTTCGACGATTGAAAAGCTAGTTCAAAAAGAAAACAGGAATCCACGTCGTTGCGATGACCATGCAGGATCACTCTCTCTTTTATGCCTTGATGCCGCTGCTGAGGTTGCTCTGCGTGAGCAAGGATTTTCAAAGGAATCTGTCCCGAATGATGGGCAGCTTGTTCTTCTCCGTCGGAATGCAAATCTGAGTACTGGAGGCACAGCTGAGGACGTCACAGATCTGGTTCATCCACATACAATTCGGCTCGCTATTGATGCGGTGCGAGTTGTTGGGCTTGATATTGCTGGTGTTGATATTATGGCGACACGGATTGATCAGCCTTTAAGTGCCCAGCATGGAGGTGTTGTTGAAATTAATGCATGTCCCGGGCTTCGGATGCATCTGGAGCCGACGGTTGGAGGATCACGGGACGTTGGTTCGGCGATCATCAGTACGCTTTTCACAGCCGGCGATGATGGTCGGATTCCTGTTGCAGCAGTGACCGGTACAAATGGGAAAACAACGGTGACCCGTCTTTTAGCTCATGTAGCCTCAGCGGGGGGAGCAACGGTTGGCATTGCCTGTACTGAAGGTGTCTGGGTCGGCGACAGACAACTTGATTCGGGTGATTGTAGTGGGCCAGCAAGTGCACGGCGAATATTAG
>CAJQGO010000187.1 GCA_905477565.1 uncultured Planctomycetota bacterium | reverse complement strand
CGAACCATGTTATTCGTCCAAGCAGCAATAAACTCATTGATTGCGGTGTTGCTAACTGTTAATCCAATTTTTTCGGCCTCTTTTGCAAGAAGCATTTCGCGAACAATCAATTCCTCGCCCTCAGGGAATGCGGGCAGTCGGGAAGGGTCTCGACCGGCTGTAGCGGCCGCCTGCATAAGAAAACGGTTGGCGAGGGTTCTCAGAGCCACTGCTCGTTCGAGCTGGTCTTCTCGAACAGCACCGCCTTTCCATGACACAACGACAGGGTCAGCAGAGGACGAGCCTGCCCCCATCTGGAGAAATGGAGGCAGCACAAAAAAAGCCAGCATCGCCAAGACCGCTACCGCTACGAGCATCGATCGCTGATATTTCCGGAAGAAGTTGAATGATCCGGCCATAAAACCGCCTTTTTCTGAAGTGCCACGGGCTGGAAAACCACTGAGGCTTGACAAGTAGAGATCGGGGAAGGTAACGCTGTTTAGCAAGAACTAGGTCGAAATTGTATCGCCAGATAGTTTGGTGCCAATCCCGATATCAGTAGAAATTATTCACTTTCACTCAATTTGTATACAAAATTCATGGCCAAAAAGACCACCCGCAAGGCTCGTACAAGCAGCAAATCAGCAACCCGAGCCGCTCCTTCCGGCGACTATGAGCTCGTAATTGTTGAAAGTCCTGCAAAAGCGAAGACCATCGAGAAGTACCTTGGACGTGGATTTGTCGTAAAAGCGTCGGTTGGGCACATTCGTGATCTTCCGAGCCGAGCTCCCAAGGGAATCAAACAACTTGTACCCGGTGTCGACCTCGAGCATAACTTTGAACCAACGTATGAAGTCGATTCAGCAAAGAAAAAGACGGTCACAGAACTCCGCAAGCTCGCGAAGGGGGCTCGCGATATTTGGTTCGCAACTGACCTTGATCGTGAAGGAGAGGCCATCGCCTGGCATCTTGCAGAAGAATTGAAAGTGGACCCAAAACAGGCGAAACGAGTCACTTTTGACGCGATCACTAAATCTGACGTGCAACGAGCTTTTGAAAACCCTCGCAGTATTAACATGCCTCGTGTGGAGGCACAGCAGGCCCGCCGAATTGTTGATCGGATTGTCGGGTATCGAGTTTCTCCAATTCTTTGGAAAAAGGTCGCCTCAGGATTAAGTGCGGGCCGCGTACAAAGTGTGGCTACAAGGCTCGTTGTAGAGCGTGAAAAACAGATTCGTGACTTTACTCCAGATGAGTCTTGGGAATTTTCAGGATATCTCTCATTTGATACCGATGGTGCTGACGCTCTGCATGCCGTCTGGAACGACTTCATGTCGCAGCGAGATGATCGCAACCGACCACCAACAATTAAGCAACGTACTGCCTGGTTGTCTGATCATCGCAGCCTTTCCGCCGAACTTGTTGAGGTTGGTGGAAAGGCCTTGAAGATTGAGGCCGACAAAACATCGGCCGAAGAACTTGTTGATGAAGCAGTATCAGCTGCTGAGGCAGCGGGCTTGGTCGACATTGATATTCAACGAGAGGAAAACAGTAACGGCAAGGGCAGAGCAAAAAATGTCGTACGGATAACGGGAAAACCAGACTCCAATACACGCTATAGCATCGACTCAATTGATGTAAAACGCACAAAGTCGAGACCCTATCCACCATTTATCACAAGCACCTTGCAACAAGCAGCAAGTAGCCGCCTGAGCATGTCAACCGATCGAACAATGCGTGTCGCTCAGCAACTCTATGAGGGCATCGACCTGCCCGGAGAAGGGCGAGTTGGGCTCATTACGTACATGCGAACTGACTCAACAAATTTATCCGGCGAAGCCATAAAGTTGGCGCGTAGCTACCTTGAAGAAAAACTAGGAAAAGAATATCTCCCTGAAAAACCTCGATTTTACTCAAGCAGTAATCAGTCAGCACAAGAAGCCCACGAAGCAATTCGACCAACCGATCCATTTCGTGATCCAGATACCATCGCCTCGGCCTTAAGTGATGAGCAACTCAAGCTCTACCGACTCAT
Source organism: uncultured Planctomycetota bacterium (assembly GCA_905477565.1). GTDB lineage: Bacteria > Planctomycetota > Planctomycetia > Pirellulales > UBA1268 > UBA1268. Next base: position 834 of record CAJQGO010000187.1, on the reverse strand, counting down.
CTGGCAATCATTTGTTGGCTGTCAAGCAACCGATGCTGAATGGGACAGCACGGCTGTGCGCATGCGACGATCAGACAAAGATACAGGAGCCGTCTTTAAAACAAATGGACGTGTCTTGCGATTTGATGGCTCTTTGCGTGTTACTGGAATTCCAAAAGGAGACGGAGATCAGGTCCTGCCCGATTTTGATAAAGGAACACAACTCGCACCATTCAGCATTGAGCCAAGGCAGAAATTCCAGGCGCCACCACCACGTTACAGCGAGGCAACACTTGTAAAGAAACTAGAGGAAGAAGGGATTGGGAGGCCGTCAACGTACGCTAGCATTATCAATGTCATCGAAAATCGTGGCTATGTAGAACAACGTGAAAGGCGATTTTACGCGACTGCACTTGGTGAAGCAGTTACGGAATTCCTTGAGGAGGGCTTCCACGATCAGTTTATCGAAGTCGGTTATACCCGTGAGATCGAGCAGGAACTCGATCAAGTAGCGGAAGGAAAAAAACAGTGGACTGACATGCTCCATGAGTTCTACGAAGAACTTGTGCCTAAAATTGAATTTGCTGATCAACTCAAGCACAAAAAAGCCGAATCAACTCCTTCTGAATATGCATGCCCAACGTGCAACCGTCGTCTTGAGTATCGTCTCGGAAAAACAGGCCGATTTTTGTCATGCAGTGGCTACAACGAAAAAATACTCGAGGAACCGCCGCCGCCTAAGAAAACAGCGAAGGGCAGAAAACCTCGAAAGCGAAAGCCAAAAGAAATACCAGTTTGCACTTTCGCCATGCCTGTTGACCGTGACGGCCGGCCCTTGCTCCCAGAGCAAATCGA
>CAJQGO010000186.1 GCA_905477565.1 uncultured Planctomycetota bacterium | reverse complement strand
TTCTGTATCGAACTATTCTTCGCTTCCCGTCGCTAGATGTTCAGTTGCAGTATCTAGTTTTGTGAGAGCACGCCAGTGCGCTATGAGGTGGTTGCGTTGAGCGTGATTAAAAAACGTGTGAATAGCTGCGCGAAACGACACCGAGGTGTTGTTCTGTGATTAGAACTGGTACTCAAGTCCGGCATTGATACCCTGGGCCCAGAAGCCAGTTGTCGATAGATTGAAGCTCGGCTCAGGTGTTCCCGCAAGTGGTCGACCACCAAATTGTGTCGGGTTGACAGATGGATCAATCTGATCAGTGACGCGACCGACCGTCGTCCAGTAGATCAGTGAGTAGCCAACAGAGAGTCGAAACTGTGACCAGATGGCATAGTCAGCGGTCACGCCAAATTCACCTGCGGCGGCAAAAAGTGATTGTTCATTTCCTGGATTGGTTGCCTGTGCCAGAACGCCTCCCGGATAGGTTGTTGTTGTTCCAGTCCCAGTATCTGCTGTCGTTGTCGATCCGTTAATCCGCGTTGTGACTGTTGTTGCACCGAGTGCAACTTTGCCAAGAACCTGGAGTGACCATCGGTCTCGCCACCACTTTTCAACCATACCAAATTCTCCGCCGTAGAACTGATTCAGCGTTCGAAAGGAGTCAGAGACAGTGGCGCTATCCGGTGAAACACTTGAAGTCATATTCACTGCAAGTCGATCTTCGAGCATCAGATAGCGAAACCCACCAACCAAGTACCGCCTATGAAAGTCTTCGCCCCGTGTTCTGTTGGTTTTGAAAAGAACATCGACACTACCAAATTGGCTCTCGAGCGACGCATCAACGGTCTGATTAAGAAGTGAAGGGTCAGCAGTAGGAAACGCAGGCGGCGCGGGTAAAGGAACGATAACAGCGGCTTGTTGTGGCGGATTTGTTGCATCGATATAAGGTCTCGCCAGATAAGAAGTTCCACCATTCGTTGAAAGACCGAATGACTCTTTAGCAATAGCGAGCCCAAACCAGGATGCTTCAATACCGCGTTCCTGCCGTGGTGTGAACCAGAATCCAGCTGTGAGTCGAGCACCAGATCGCATCGGTCCTTCAAAGTTGGTTCCCCCAAAAAGAACGCGTGTTGTTGGCAACCCAAGAACACCAATTTCAGCTTCTGGAATACCGTTGGAGCTGCTGGTTATAAGTGGAGGGACGGCTTGCCCGGTTGTAGCCCAGACCAGGTACTCGGTTGAAAACCAGAGGCGTCCAGGAAACTCAGTACGAAAAACACGTGTATGGTCTCTCGTGCATGGCTTGTGATTTGGTGCCTTGTGGTAGGCAAGTTCACCAGGGCCCATCCAATGGCGGTCGACAATATTTCGGTCGCAATGTGAAGCCGGGGCTGGTTCCTGAAAACATGTGAGAAGATCTTTTGGGTTTTCAGAAAAGCCCTTACTTCGGACAGGGTCGAACCCGGCGGGTACCTGAAGATCATCAGCTCGCTTGGGTGGCGCCCAGATACTCCCTGCTTCTTCTTCAGCGAGAGCATCAGCTGGGTCATCAATGGAACCAGGATATCCGAGTGGCTCTGGTTGACTTGTCAGACCAATCTCAGCAGGAAGCGTTCGCATGTTGAGTACTACACAAGCGCACCAGAGAACCATAATCCAGCTCGTTGGATAGTTCATCCGGTTTTTAAACATGCTTCGCCTTATCTATTGACGGACTTCCACAGTTAAGATGTATCGGTTCTAGAGACCTTGCGGCCTGAGCGGGTTTATTTTTCCCAAAGCATTCGTGTTACGCAGATTACCTATCCCGTTTTTTCGTTAAAGATGGCGCTGCAATACGGTCGATTGCCTTTGGTAGAGGTCACGCATGAAATCCCCTGTGCACGGGGGTCGTGTGTGCCTGTCACGAGAGCGCCCGTTCCCCCGCGAGGCGTCTTCCATGAAACCGTCGCGCACAGAGAGTTGGTTGAAACCATTGAGTATTGCAGTGCTGTGCACTGTTCTACTCGCGGGGTGTTCGCGCGGTAAGTATTACCTTCAGGCTGATCGTGAAGTCAACGCGCTGCTTAAAGAGAAATCCTGTGATCCGCGTTGGGAAGTACCGTTTGATTACAACGTTCGGTCAGATAAACGAAGTCGATTTTTTGATCCATACAATCAAATTTTCCCACCGATGCCTCCAGATGATCCAACGGCTCATCGCTATATGCATTGTGTTGATGGAAAGCACGGTTTTTATCGTTGGCACATCAACGGTGATCGTACGACACTGGACAATCCTGCGTGGCGTTCACGACTCCACGAGGTAGTCGATCTAACTGAATCAGGAGCGATCGAGCTCAGCACTGAATCAGCAATGAAACTAGCGTATCTGAATTCAATCAATTGGTGGGATCAGCTTCAGACACTCTATCTCTCTGCACTGGATGTGAGTACTGAACGTTTTCGATTCGATGTTCAATTCTTCGGTGGCAATACCACTGAATATCGAAACCGTGGTCCTCTCAATCCAAGTGGACAGGTTACACGATGGAGTACCGAAACAGATCTCATTGCCCGTCGAAACCTCGCTACAGCTGGTGAACTTGCCGTCGGCTTAGTTAATTCAATCGTTTGGCAATTTGCGGGGCCGAATCAATACACAAACGTGTCATTTTTTGATTTCACATTTCTTCAACCATTGCTACAAAATTCAGGTCGCTCGATTGCACTTGAACCGTTGACAATTGTTGAACGCACGCTCTTGGGAAATCTGCGGCTACTTCAATTCTACCGGCAAGGGTTTTTTCTACAGGTTGCTTTCGGGAGTAATCAACCGAGGCGATTGCAACGACGTGGTGGCTTTTTCGGAGGTACGGGGTTCGCTGGTTTTACCGGTACAGGAGTTGGCGGCTTTGGAAATATCGGTGGTGTGTTTTTTGGAGGTCAGGGAAATGGACTTCAAGCTGCAGGAGGTGGAACTGGGGGAGCTGGCTTTGCTGGTGGTGGTGCCGGGCAACTTGGTGGATTTGTGGGAATTCTGCAGTCCCGTCAACGAATACGAAATGCCGAACAGAATTTAGCAGCACAGCTCAGGGCCCTCGCTCAGCTTGATGCCAATCTTGAGGCAGGTCTTGTAGGGGTCGAGCAGGTCGATCAATTACGGCAAAGTGTGGAAACAAGCCGTGCGACTCTTCTTCAGTCAAAGACTGGTCTTGCAAACCAGATTGAAACATTCAAAGTCAATGTTTTGAATATTCCGTCAGACACAGCAATGGCTCTTGATGAAACATTTATCAAGCCGTTTCAATTTATCAGTCCAGAGATGCAGACTCTGCAAAACGGCATTGGTGATTTTCTGGCGATATACTCTTTTGGTGCCGAAGAGCCCCTAAAAGAAGTGGATGATCCTCGGCAGGATTCTATCGAAGATGATCCAACGGCTTTGGAACTCGTACCACCTGCCATAGATAAAGAGCCAGTAGAGTCGCTTCTCCTACCGGCTCCTGTGGATCAGGAAGGTCAAGAAAAGACTAGTGAAGAAGTAGGGGAAGAAGTACCATCGAACGTGGAGAAGTCAGTTCTGAAGCCCCAGCCTGATTCAAAAGAAGAACTCAAAGAAACTGAGCAAGTACTTGCCGATGCTGATCAAGCACTCATCAAAGCATCTCTTGAAAAGCTTGATCTTTTACGAGATCAGGTCGAGTTGCAGGCAGCCGATGTGTTGTTAGATCTTCAGCGTGTTGAAACAGATGCGGCATATCGAATCAGTCGTATGCGACCAACGGAAAAAGAGACATTTACCCGCGAGATGCGGCTCCTGAATGATGATCTCAATCGTCTTCTCAAACAGATTGATGAAAATGAAATAGAAATTCAGCGTCTGGGTGAAAACCTTGTGCCAGAGAATCTTCGAGAAACTGCCGATGCAGTTGTCGGACTTGTGGCTGAGATTGCCGCAGCGGTTGACGAGATGTCACTTATTCAAGCCCGTGCACGTGTTGAAGCAATTACAATTGAGCCTGAACGAATTGATCCTGATATTGCATTTGAGGTCGCTCGAGCAAATCGGCTCGACTGGATGAACAATCGAGCTGCTTTGGTCGATCAGTGGCGGCTCATTCAATTCAATGCCATGGCGCTCTTGGCTGGACTTGACCTTGAAATTGATGGTGATCTCTCGACGACCGGTACGAATCCGGCTCGCTTCCGGGCTCCGACAGGTAATATGGGAGGCCGTCTCCGCTTTGATGCACCGCTTACACGATTGCGAGAACGTAATAACTTCCGGCAGGCAATTCTTGATTATCAGCAGGTTAGACGCCAACAGATCCGCTACGAAGATGGAATAAAGCTCTCTATTCGACAGCTTTTAAGACAGCTTGAACTCGATGCACGAAATCTTGAGACACAACGACGGGCGGTGATTATTGCCATTCGTCGAGTCGATCAGACACGATTGAGTTTAAGTCAACCAGCACCACCACCGCCACCACCAAGTCCTGATGGTTCTATTCCAGTTGTTGATCCAGCTGCAGGCCAGCTGGCTCCAACTGCGACACTCAATCTGATTTATGCATTTAATGACCTTCGGAGTTCTCAGGACGCATTAACCAGCATATGGATCAACTACTACGCGACACGCGCTTCCCTCGCATATCAAATGGGAATCATGGATCTTGATGAACATGGGGTTTGGATTGACAAACCGTTTGAAGGGTTTGCTCGTTCTTCTTGTGAAGAGATGCCACTTCCACCACCAGTTCCACAGGAATGGCTTGATTACCTCGAAGAAATTGATCCGCCACCACCGATGCCCAATGATGCAGGAATTGAACTACTGGATACACCAGGCATTCTGCCAAGTATCATTGCACGAGCAATGCCGACTGAAACAGACGATACGGAATCAGAGAACGCTGATGAAATAATCAGCAAGGAAGTGCTTCCTGCATCCGTGGAAGTGAAGGAGGACCAGTCTTGGGTAGATTTGATACCGTCTTTTCTGAAGTGATGTCTGCCCATGCCCTGTGTAATAGCAGTTCTGGAAGGAAGTTCGTGTGATAAAAATTTTATGTGAGAAACCAGTGACGAGTGACATAGTTACATAGTGGTATGACCTAATTCTCTGAAAAGAAGTGACGAATTTGTGGACAGTTCAGAAACATCAACACCAGAGCAGCCAACAGCATCAACAAATGCGGCGGCTATTGCTGACTTACTTGGGAATCCGACAGCTCAGCGCGAGCGTGTTGGTGGAAGTCCTCGTCGTGGATGGACATGGTTGCTCTTGCTTCTCCCAGTTCTTCTAGCGGGAGTATTTCTTTTTCCACGTCTTCTTGAGTTTTTGCCGGATACAAATCAGGCGGCTGACCTGACAGGTATGCCACTCTATACAGTTCAGCGGAGAGATCTTCAGATTACAGTTACCGAAGAAGGAAGTTTGGTTAGTGACGAGAACGTCGATATTACCTGTGATGTTGCAGGTGGCGCCACCATTATCTGGCTTGTAGATGATGGTGACAGAGTGGCCGAGGGCATGGATATCGTCAAACTCGATGCATCAGTCTTATCTGAAAATGCAACTGCCCAGAAGATTGCTTATGAAAAAGCCAGGGCCTTGATGATTCAGGCGGACAAAGATTACGCCGCTGCCAAAATTGCTGTTGAAGAGTATCGAGAGGGTCTCTTCAAAAAAGATCTCCGAACTGCAGAGTCAAATGTTACCGCAACAACAGAACGACTTCAGGCCACAGAAAATACATTGGCATACGGTGAGCGTATGTTTCGCAAGGGCTACATTACACCGCAGCAACTTGAGGCGCAAAAATCAGCAGTTGCGCGTGCAAAATTAGATCTTGGAACAGCGGAGATATCACTGGATGTACTTACCAAGTTCACGAAGCCAAAGATGACCACGGAACTTGAAAGCGTTCGTGACTCAGCAGAAGCCCGACTTGAAAGTGAAAAAGCGGCACTTGAATTGGAGAAGATCAAGCTTGAGAGACTGGAAAGCGAACTTCTCAAGTGCACGATCAAAGCGCCGCAAGATGGTCTTGTAATTTACGCTAATTCACGATCGAGGGATCGTGAAACTGAAATCAAAGAAGGCACATCAGTCAAAGAGCGACAGGTCATTCTGCAGCTTCCTGATCTCACCAAGATGCGAGCAGACGTCGAGGTTCATGAGTCGAAGGTCGATGAGATCTCACCCGGAATGCCCGCGATTGTCCGTGTACAAGATCTTAAATTTTCTGGTGTTGTGACGTCTGTTGCCAATCGGCCGGAGTCAAACTGGTTTTCAACAGCAAAAAAATATGTTGTTGGTGTGCGCATTGATGGGAAGTCCGAAGCCCTGAGGCCTGGGTTTACTGCTGAGGCTACTATCATCGTTGCAGATTTGCAGGATGTCATTGCAGTGCCTGTTGCAGCTGTGATCGAAGATAGCGAAGAGTTCGTGTGTGCTGTCAAGCAGGGAGAAGGATTTGAACAACGAGTTGTTACGCTCGGAAAAAGTGATGATCGATTTGTAGAAATAGTGCAGGGTCTTGAGGAAGGAGAGCTGGTGTTCTTAAATCCTGAAACAGTGCTTGCTGCCTCGCTCTCACGTGATCAAGAACAGACTTTGGAATGGTCCGGTCGTCCTGGCACAAATGAATAGCTCAAAAGTTCACGCCCCGTATGCATGGACATGCCTTTTGATAGCACAAGCTGTGGAGAGTGAAGTCGACGCATGAACGTCATTCAGCAGCTCAAACTTGGCTTCCGTAGCCTCATGCTCCACAAGCTTCGTTCAGCCCTGGCTGTCCTTGGCATTCTCATCGGTGTGACCGCTGTGATATGGCTTGTCGCTATGGGGGAGGGCGTGAGCTATCAAGCACAGCAACAGATCAAAGAACTTGGTGCAACAAGTATCATCATACGGACTATCAAGCCATCAGAGGAAGCCAATAGTGACAGTGGAAGCCGCTCTGGAATTGCATATGGTTTGTTGCGATCAGATTATGACCGGATTATCACCAATGTTCCGACGATCTTGTCAGCAGTGCCAATGCGAGAAATTAGTCGAGATGTTCGTCGTGATGAATTTGCTGTTTCAGCGCAGGTGATCGGATGTACTCCGGAATATTTTTCGATCAATCGACTGCCTGTTGTTCGCGGTAGGCCGCTTGCTGCGTCAGACCTTCGAGGTTTGGAGAATGTAGTGGTGTTGGCGCATGACGTTGCTGAACGTCTCTTTCCAATTCAGGATCCACTCGGCCGTGCTATTCAGATTGGCACAGAGTTTTATGTTGTTGTTGGTGTTGCACAAGATCGAACAGCCGCGGCTGCTATTGGAGGAAGTTTTTCAGCCCGGCAATACAACCGTGATGTGTACATTCCACTGAGTACATTTCGAAAACGTATAGGCGATCGTGTCATCACCGTTCGTGGAGGTACTTTTCAGAACGAGACCATCGAGCTGAATCAGATTACTGCTGTTGTGGATGATGTTGCATCCGTTGATGCCTCCGCTGATATTATCCGTGCACTGCTCAGTCGGTATCACAAAACACTCGATTACGCTGTTGTTGTCCCAAAAGAATTGCTTGAGCAAGCCGAAACATTGCGGATGATGTTCAACGTCCTCTTGCTGTTAATTGCTGGAATATCACTTGTTGTTGGGGGTATTGGCATCATGAACATCATGCTTGCCACAGTTACGGAGCGAACGAGAGAAATTGGCATCAGACGTGCGCTCGGTGCAACAAAAGGTGAGATCGTCCAGCAGTTTCTGTGGGAAACTGTTGTGCTTTCGGGTACCGGTGGGCTCTTGGGTGTCTCAGTTGGATTTCTTTGCGGTCCAACTGTTGAAGGTGTTCGGCTTGTTATTGAAAGCTTTATGCCTGAACTCTGGTCGACGCTCCCATCAACAATTCATCAACTTGAGCCACGACTTGCACCATGGTCGATTGTTGCAGCCTTTGGAATTTCAGTCGGTGTCGGAATTGTATTTGGCATCTACCCGGCGCAGCGTGCTGCCAATATGGATCCAATCGAGGCCCTTCGTCATGAGTAACACCCCTCAGGAATCGTCACAAGAACCAGTGCAAGTTGCCACGGTTCGAGATGTGACCAAGGTCTATCGACTCGGTGGGCAGGATGTCAAAGCGTTGGCAGGTGTTTCCCTTGAATTTAAGCAGGGAGATTTTGTCGCCATCATGGGGAGTTCTGGTTCAGGGAAAAGTACACTCTTAAACCTGCTTGGCTGCCTCGATAGACCAACTACCGGTCAATATCTACTTGGCGGACACGACGTTGCGACACTGAGTGATGAAGACCTGTCGAGAGTCCGTGGTCGTTATCTAGGTTTTGTGTTTCAGTCATACAATCTGATTCAGCAACTCAGTGTCGTTGAAAACATCATGGTTCCGCTGTCGTACCAGTTGCCTGTTCGTCCGGATGGCCGTGAACTGAGTACGAAGTTGGCAACGCTTGTGGGTCTTGCCGGCCGTCTTGACCACAGGCCCAATCAGCTTTCTGGTGGTCAGCAGCAGCGCGTGGCGATTGCTCGAGCTTTAGTCAACAATCCTCACGTCATTCTTGCTGATGAACCTACTGGAAACCTCGATACAGCAACATCGAATGAAATTATGGATCTTCTTGATGTGTTGAATAATACCGGCCGAACCATTGTCATGGTGACCCATGAACCTGACATTGCAGAACGAGCCAAGACGGTTGTTACTCTTCGGGACGGTCTGATTCAGTCCATCGAACAGAATCGGGAGTAGGACACCCAACGCCATTCTGATTTGTACTGGACTCTCTACCGATGCTGCTTGAAAAACCAGTCGAGCAATTCCTCATCATGATATGCAGCGGTCCAGGAATCATGGCCAACGCCAGGGAGTTCTGTGTATTTCGGATTTCCACCAGCTTCCTTCACAGCAGCGACCATAGAGCGTGAACAGTCCACCGGGATTACCGTATCAGCATCTCCATGGACTACCCAAAGGGGTACATCCTTTGCGAGTTCTGCATACTGCTCTTCACTTTTCCCACAGACTGGAACTGCTGCAGCAATTCTTTCAGGGAGTCGCATGGCAACTTCCCATGTGGCGGCACCACCCATCGAAAGACCTGTAACAAGAATTTGATCTGTATCAATCGCTTCGTTTTCAATCACCTGATCCATCGCTTTCAAAGCTGCTCGCATGTCGGTTGTCATATCAACTGCTGACCATCGGTATCCTTCTCGGCATTGTGGAGCCAGAATAAAGCAAGGATATTTCTTGCGGAGAGAGTCACTTGTCATCCACGTTGGGAAGTATTGAAGTTGACTGACATTGTCCGATCCCCGTTCTCCTGCTCCGTGAAAGAACACGACGAGGGGGAATTTCTTTTGGGGATCAGAAGATTCTGGTCGTAAAAGCCGGTACCGGAAGACAAGGTTTTCATCACCTTCCTGCACAGAGACAGTTTGTTCTTCGTAGAGATCTTTCGGATTGACTGGTGAAATTTGTTCTGCTGTACACGTATTCAAGATTGCACTTGTTACAAGTAAGAGGATACAGAAGATGGAATGCTGCATTTGACGCATAAACACGAGGACCTATTTGGCTTCTTGTTAGGGGTCTTGAGCTTGCTCTTTATTTCTATTGTGGCATCTGAATCGCTCTGGCGTAAGATGGAGCGATACGGGAGGTATTTTCATGCAATCAACGTTTAAACTACTTGTGATTCCGGCACTTTTCTTCGTCGCCCACTGTGCTTGTGCTGACAATCCGGATCGCCCAAATGTGCTTATCATCATGGCAGATGATTGTACGTACAACGATCTCTCACTGTATGGTGGAGTAAATGCGAAGACACCGCATATCAACCGACTTGCTGCAGGCGGGCTTGTATTTGATCAGGCATATCTTTGTGAAGCGATGTGCCAGCCATGTCGATCAGAATTATTTACGGGGAAATATCCAGTTGCTAATGGAAGTGCGTACAACCACTCCTCGAGTCGTGTCGGTGTACGTAGTCTTCCGCACTATCTAGAACCTCATGGATATCGAGTTGGAATAAGCGGCAAGATACATGT
>CAJQGO010000185.1 GCA_905477565.1 uncultured Planctomycetota bacterium | reverse complement strand
GTTCTCGCAGCGTTCCATGCACCTCTGATGCCAGTTGCATGCGGCCCGTGAAGCCTTGCCTGCACACTCGGAACAGGGTGGAAGACGGTTTCAATAAGAGGAGGTCGCTCGCGTTCACGGTCTTGGAAATTATCGAGATGCGTGATTGTCCGTTCCAGAACAGTTCTATCACCGCCATGAGCGAGAAGGGCATGATCGACCTCAGCAACACCACGGCGGCTTGGGGTCGGTAGCGTAAGTAGCCCAAGGAATGACCACAGTGTGAAAATCAGGCTGAAGTTGACAATACCCTGAGTCGAGGCAAGTTGACTGCTGCCAACAATGGTTGCAGCTACGATAATCCCAGCAAGAGTAAACGTGAGTGCAACCAGTCGGCCACGGCGCCAACTTCCGGTCGTGATTGCCATCTGTCTACGCTGGACCGCAACGCGAAATGCTTCGGAATCAAGTACCTCGCGCCATCGCATCGGCAGCAACACTATTTTTGGTTGAAATAAGCCAACAATACTACCTGCAAACCCTTCGTCCTCAGATTCACCCATATATGCAGAAAGGAATGGTAAAGCAGGATCGTCGTGAAGTTCGGGTGTGCTTGGCGTGAGTTCAAGGTGAGCAATCGCAGCTGCGAGTGTAATTGCCCCCCGAAGTAACGTAACGACCAGAAGGGTTCCAACTCCAACAACCCCCACAACACCAGCGGTTCGTGCAGCAAGGAGAAGTGCTATCCCTATAATCGCCAAGAGCATTGAGTGAACACTAATGCCTCGAAGAAGGACGGCAAGAAATGTGTTGAGAGAGGGATGTTGCCTTTGATACTGACGAGGCAGGAGATAACCACCAAAGAAATCAAATGGCAGTTGACAGACCGTATACATCAAGATGAATAAAAGAATGCCTTTGATCTGGGTGCTCAGTGCGGCGGTGGGGCCAGAGAAGAATTGCTCCGGAAGATTGAAAAAGAGAGCAGTGGCTGAAAGTGTGACAATGCAGCCTACCCCGGAAATTCCCAGCCAGAGTCTGGCTCGTCCATATCCCGGAATTTCGTTCAGTGGGGGGGTTTCTTTTTGTGGAGAGACATTTGAACGATGCATCGCCTCGGCTGTTTTACTTATTCCACGGAGCATGCCTCCGAAAACAAATTCATGAAGGGGGATGACCGAATACCAGTAGAGGAGCCCAGCAAGTCCACGTGGACGAAAGCGAGCGGTCATAACAAGTCGCGTGATCGGTGGTTTCCGTTCCGGTTCAATTGGTTCAATTTTAAAATCAAGCTGCGCTTCGCCAGGTAGTTTCATTTCAGCTCGGAGGGAAAGGGAGCGGTCTCTGTCGATGCCAACGACTCTCCAGAAATCGAGTGTCTCACCGAACTCGACTGTTTCTGGAAGTCTTCGTCCTCTGCGAAGACCTGGGCCTCCAACAAGCGTGTCCATCCACCCTCGGATGCGCCAGAGGATGTCTCCTGCATACCATCCGTTCCCTCCTCCAATACGGCAAATTGCTGCATAGAGGCTTGCTGGATCTGCTTCAACATCGACAACACGTTCGTCGGTAAAAACTGTGCCGCCAGCCCACGATGGATCACCCGGAACCGGGCCAGCAACACTCCACCGAGTCTCTACAGCTTGCTGTTCAATTTTTTCAAGAGCCCGTCGTATCGCTTCACGAGCACCAAGTGCCTTGTGTGGCATGAGTCGTTGGGTTGTGTTGTCAGTCACAACAACACGATTTTTGAGTCCTTCGGCAAGTGGGCGAGCGATTCGGTATGAGACGGGCGTTACGAGATTGATCCAGAGAGAACTGAGCCGAGGGGTAAGCACTGGTACCGGGAGAATAATTCGTCTGCGTAGGCCAAGTTCTTCTGCCATGACTCGCATGAGTTCCTGATATGCCATGACATCATCGCCACCAATTTCGAGAGTTTTACCGGTGGTCTCGGGAACTTCAAGACAGCGTACAAGCCAGTAAAGAACGTCAGCGATAGCAACCGGTTGGCATTCTGTAGTAACCCATTTTGGTGTGATCATAATCGGGAGGCGTTCAACAAGGTAACGCAGGATCTCAAACGATGCCGAACCTGATCCAATAATCATGGCGGCTCGAAATGTTGTGACTGGAATGCCTGATGAAGCAAGTTCTTCTTCGACCTGACGTCGTGAACGAAGATGTTGGCTGAGGTCTGGGCCCATCTCACCGAGGCCCCCAAGGTACATGATGCGTGGCAGGTCTGCTGAACGTGCTGCATTTGCAAACATGCGGGCGAGGTCTCGGTCACGATCAGCATATGTGCCACCTGTCGCAACCATTGAGTGCACGAGGTAGTAGGCAGCCTTGCAGCCTCGCATGGCTTCTGTGACAGCTTCCCGGTCTCCAAGGTCAGCATTGACGACCTCAAGTTCGGCATGTTGCCGCCATGGTCGTGCGTCAAGCTTTCTCGGTTCCCGTACAAGGCATCTCACGCGGTACCCAGCCTCGAGCAGGAGAGGGACAAGTCTTCCACCAACGTATCCTGTGGCTCCGGTCACAAAAATGGTTTCAGTTTCCGTTGTGGGGGCAGCAGCGGCGACTTCTTCTGTCATGTGTTCATTTCTCGTAGACAAGATATCGTTGGTGTAATGGATTGTAGAAGCATTGAGTGTGTGAGGACGACTCAACGGAAACCTATTCTACGGGTTTCACTCGACAAATTACTTTTCTTGCCACTTTGATGGGGAATTTTGTTGATGCTGGTAAAATCATAGCGAGTAAGGGTTCTGCCGTGCGTATTTTCTACGTGCGCGATATGGCAGCAACGCATTCACGAAGAGAGGATTGACGAATGAGCGTGCCACAAGGAGGACAGGGAATGAATCAATGGAAAGGAAAAACGGCATTCATTACCGGGGCCAGCAATGGAATCGGGGCAGCGATTGCAACACGATTATTGGCTGAAGGCATGCGCGTGGTTGGAGCTGCCCGCCGGCAGGGACGAGTTGCCAAAATTCTTCAACAGGCCGATGCGTCCGGAGCCAATAGTCTTGCCGTTGAGTGTGATGTTCGGGATGAGTGTTCTGTTCACGAAGCATTTTCTCTGGCAAAGAAAACTTTTGGTGGTGTTGATGTTTTAGTGAACAACGCGGGGCTTGGTCACGCAGCCACACTTGCTGAAGGTAAGGTTGACGAGTGGCGAGAAATGCTTGACGTCAATGTGCTCGGGTTGTGTATCTGCACGCGGGATGCCTTGGCCGATATGCGATCCAGAGGTGGCCATGGCCACATTATTCATATCGGCTCAATGGCTGGACAGCGTGTACCTGCTGGAGCCGGTCTCTATTCAGCGACAAAACATGCAGTTCGTGCATTGACAGAAGCACTGCGAATGGAGTTACGGGAGAAGGGTGACGCGATTCGGGTTGGTGAAATTTGCCCTGGATTCGTTGAGACCGGATTTGCGAGCCACTACTTGAAGTCCGAAGAAAAAGCCCGTGAGGTGTACTCCCAATTTAAGGTGTTGGAGGCAAACGATGTGGCAGAAGCCGTTGTCTATATGTTGTCGTGCCCGGCTCATGTCCAGGTTCACGATATTCTTATGAGACCCACGGAGCAGCCAACGTGAATGCGATCAGAGCTCTGGCCAATGGGGTCTGTATCACATAAGAAAGTATGAGACGCAGAGGATTGCTGACAAAAGAAGTCCAATACGTCGTGAGGCGTGCGTTTCAAAACCGAGTACACGAAAAAGTGCACCGCTCAAAAAGTACATCACTCAAGCAGGTTTCAGTTGTATGTCCGAGCCGTCAAACATTCTCGGAGAGACGCAGCGGGTCTGGATTTGTGTTCTGAAGATGAGTGATTTTACCGGGCCACGCCGACGGGAGGATCGACCCCGTGTAGTGGTCAAAGCCCTGCCGAAGCGACCGGGGCTGGAGCTGGATCGGTGGGTCAAAACATCTCGACGAGCCAAGCGTATGAGGGTTGTTAATGTTGTGTATGAGGCAATGCCTCAGCCAGCCCAGCCTGGTGGCAGAGACAATCCCTTCATCAAACCAACCCAGAAGCCAGACGTGGATGCTGCCATGAAACTGCTACGGCAGCAGCTTCGATGTGACGGATATACCGTGAACGGTGACATGACAGTCTGGCATCTCTACATTATTGAATTGACGCCTCTGTCGGGTGATTCGGGTGGGTCTGCCGGGTATCTTTACGTCGGGCAGACAAGTCAGCCACTGGAAGACCGCATTCGCCAGCATCGCGAAGGGCACCACAATCCAAAGGGGCAGCGGTTACACAGTCTTGCCTGCCATAAAAGATTTCTTCGGCCACGGTTGGATCTACTTCCCTCGCAATTTAGTCAGACATTGTATTGTCAGGAAGATGCGCTCACTGCGGAGGCTGATCTTCGTCTGGCGATGGAAGCTGATGGCTTTGTTGTTGAAGGGGGCACTGAGAAACTTGGCTCGCGTCGAAGGGAGCTTGGAATCGATAGCGATAAGGGGGCTACTCAATAGTGCTCAATTGGCATCTTCAATGAGGCCGAGAATCGTATCAAGTGAAACGCAGTCTTTAAAAACCATTTGGTTTCCAAATGAGTCGTGCCGACGATGTTTCTGGCTGGCCTGAGTTGAATATGTTCGTGATACCATGCCGACGACATCACCGCTTGAGTCAAAGACAGGTCCGCCACTGCTGCCAACAGCATAGTCCGCGGTTACACTCATCCAGACAGGTGCCGGGGTGACTCGTGAGGCTTCGTCAGTATTTCGTTTTCTTGGTGAGCGAGAGTTTCCACCCGATTTTGCCATCGTTGCTGGATCTGCATCGTGGCGGTGGTACCTCGATACCACGCCTCGAGTAAGGCTGTAGAAGCGGCCGGCTGGATGGCTGATTACAACAACAGCGTCTCCACATGCAGCTGGGCGACCTAGTCTGAGGAACGGAAGACCAACACCACGTGTATCAAGCTGTGCGATAGCTGCATCTCCATCACGATCAGATGCGAGGATGCTACGAATGGCAAAGACGTTGCCATTCGATGTCATCACACCAAAATAGTGATTTGCGTTCTCGGTAAAGACATGATGATTCGTTACAACGAGCCCATCATCAGAGAGGAGCCAGCCAGATGCCATTCCGCCAAGGTGCCAATCGCTGCAGCTATCACACTTGTAAATTGATCCGATGACGACAATCGCTGGCATCACACGTTGGTAGAGAGGCTCTTCTGTGATTCCTATTGCATTGTGTTGCTGGTTTGGGAGCCGAATGGTAGTGCCCTCCGTTTGAGCTAACAAACGGAGGGCATTTCCCGCCTCAAGTGTTCGTTCTGTTTTTGACGGTGCGTTTTCTACAAGAGCTGCGAGTCCTGCTACAAATTGTTCAGCGAGGGCAGCATCGTCAACAATCGGCTGTTTCGTTTCAGCATGCGACACATTTTCCATCAATGGAAAGAAAAGACAGGCGATGATAACGAGCAGAGCTTTGTGTAGTGCGTTCATATTGAAAGAATACGCGGTAGTTGTGTCGGCGGGTCGAATTGTTTTGGAAGATTTCAGGCGACGTTCAATCGGTCGTCGGATGCAATCTCTATAACCGGCTGCTTTCGCTCACCCTGCAAGGTTGCTCTGCCGGATTAAATTAACATGGTTTTCAGTAAACAGAGATGCTTTGGAGTGGTGGTTGCATTCGAATACACGGGAATCACGCGACCTTTCTGAGTTCGCAGCATTTTCCGTTCTTTGTGTTCTCGGCATGAACAGCAGAGCTTTCCTCACCTATCAAACAGGAACAGCTGGTTTGCTGAGTATGACTGTCGTGTCTTCACCGTGTTGGTTTTCGTCGTAGCAAGACACTGCTCCTGGCATCTGCTGTCGTCATGTTGAACATTATTTACATGGTCTGATACGGGGTAGATCGCGGTACTTTCACTCGGAAAAGTATGTAAGTCCTGAGACAATGCAGCTGCATCAGTCTGAGTTGGATCCAGCCATGTGTCAAAACGATGTGGCTGAATCACAACAGGCATACGTGGATGAATAGGTTTCATCAACGGGTTTGCACTGCACGTCAAGATGGTGCAGGTCTCTCTTTTCTCTCCGTCGCGTGCCCATGTATCCCAGAGGCCGCCAAAAGCGAAAGGTTCGTTTGACTGCAGCCGGATGTAGTGCGGCTGTTTTCTGCCATGCATGTTCGACCACTCGTAAAATCCATTAGCTGGTATAAGGCATCGTTGCCGACGAAAGCTTGTGCGAAACGAAGGTTTCGTCGCAGCAGTTTCTGCACGGGCATTGGTAAGCCTGGATCCAATAGCCGGATCATCTGCCCATGAGGGGATCAGGCCCCACCCTAGTAATGTTGATTCACGTTTGTTTTGACGGGGGTGAACACGAACGACAAGTACCTTTTGGGACGGTGCAATATTGAATCGCTGTTTCAACGTGATGCGGATGTCAGTGTTCAATTGTTTACCGAGAGTCAACGCGCTTGATGTGAGAGCAAATCTGCCGCACATGGAACAGTCTCTCCTGAAATTCAAAGGGAATGGAACTGAGAAGACCGAGGTGGTTCAGTTGGTAGACGGAAAGAAGAAGATACCGTATTGGGACGTCTTTTCTTTCTTCGCAAAACCCAAGATATGATGATGCCGAAGATGAGCTTCAGTCAAGAATCAGCAGTACGTTGAAAATCAGAGAGTTGTGAGCGACTTGCAGCTCGTCCATGAAGTGTCCCAAGCCAGCGGCACGATAACGACACTATACCGTAGCGATTTGTCTAGTGAGAATGGGGTAAAAGTTGACTTGTATAGCTCCATGATGCATTTTCAGGCCAGCAATGCAGGCAAAAAAAACCGTAGTGTTTTGCTGTGTTTTTTATTTGCAATGACTCTTAGAATAGGATAAAAATCTCGATATCGTTTATCGTGCTAATGACCGGATTTGCGAGCGAATTACGAAGCTTTCTCGGTGGTTCCCATGAAGCGTCTTACCTCAGTCATTCTTTTGAGTGCATATGGGCTCGTTTCCCTGCTGGGACACGCTGGGTTCGATGTGCTGGGACTGCATTCGCACAACCATTCGCACAACCATTCGCACACACATTTGCATGAGAGTCACGTCGCAACTGGGTCTGCCGGTAACGAACACCATGCTCACCATTGTGAGCATTTCCATGGTGCTAAGCATTCGGGCGAACATGCGTCTGAGCAGAGTGACAAACCCTTCAATGATACCCAGCATGAGCATGAATCAGAGGACTGTACGGTTTGTCAGTTCTTCGGGCTTTTGAAGACACAGATTGTTGCGGTGTCTTTGCCGGTGGTGACATCCGTTCTTGTTTATCACGACTCGTTTCATGCGAGTGATGTTCGTGTCTCGTTTGATTTCACTTTTTTGCCCAATCCTCGCGGCCCACCTTCACTTTCTGCATAGCTGCGAAAGTGCTTCACTCATCTCGCCGCTTGCAAGAACATCCATGGGGCGAGATATCCCATGTGGCGAATTGCCGGTGATGTATGTCTGTTGGTAGCGTTATCGTGGAAGTGATTGTTGTGATACTTACGTATATTTTGTTTTAAATATTTTATTTCTATTTTTATGGAGTTTTGTCATGGTATTTCAAAGAAAAGAAGATTCATTTCGTTGTGAATCAGAACGGCGATTTGGTTTCACACTGATTGAGTTACTTGTTGTGATCGCAATTATCGGTGTGCTCGTTGGTCTGCTTTTGCCGGCTGTACAGCAGGCTCGTGAGGCTGCTCGTCGCAGTGCCTGCTCGAATAACATGAAGCAGCAGGGCCTTGCTTTACACAATTATGCTGATGCGAATCCCGAAACATTTCCAACGGGATGGATTGGTGAATATGAGGCTCCTGAAATACACGGTGATGAAGGCGAGGGCTGGGGTTTTGCTAGTCGGATGCTTCCATACATCGAGGAAAAGAATGTGTATGATGCAATCAACTTTGGTGAGGGAGTTGGGCACACCAGTAATGCAACGGCTCGCACGAGTATAATCTCAGCATTTCGTTGTCCTTCGGATTCATACGGGGTAGGAGAGCTCTTCAATCCAGGTCTCGATGGTGCAGGAGGGAATGATGAAGAAGATGCGCCTGACGTCACACCTGGTCCGACCCAATATTCGCGTACGAATTACCCCGGAATGTTTGGCTCGGAACATATTGCTCATGACGATCATGGGGCCGGTGGAGGTGCTGGCGGTGGACTAGAGGCCAGCGAGGGCAACGGGATTTTCTTTGCTGGACTAGAAGGTGGAAAGCAGGCAGTGAGGT
Source organism: uncultured Planctomycetota bacterium (assembly GCA_905477565.1). Lineage (GTDB taxonomy): Bacteria > Planctomycetota > Planctomycetia > Pirellulales > UBA1268 > UBA1268. The sequence goes on along the minus strand of CAJQGO010000185.1, from coordinate 417 downwards.
TCCGGGATGTCAGAGACGGATTGAGTAAGACGATCGCTATTGGTGAGCGAGATAGTCGCATGGGTGGCAGCCTTTGGATCGGTATGGCTGAGGGCACGAGTGCATCAATGTCTCGAGTTGTTGGGATAGGTGAGCATGTATTCAACAGCGGGGATCCCCATTTCGAGGATTTCTACTCATCTCATCCAGGTGGTGTGAGTTTTGTTTTTGCAGATGGGCATGTTGCTTTTCTAAGTGACGGAATGACAGAAACGATCTTTCAAGCCCTGTCGACACGCGCCGGCGGTGAGGTCGCCAATTAACAGAAACCAGTCGGTCTGAGCAGCAGCGAGGGGGAGGCGGATTCTCCCCCTCGTTTCTTGGGCCAAGGAAGAGTTTCTTCCCCGTTATTCATGCGAAATCTAGCAGCTTTTTGTT